>JBDTVE010000252.1:0-7809 GCA_040007355.1 Bacteroidota bacterium
ATTGCTGGAGCCCATGGCAAATTCATCACAATTGCAAACTCCGATAATGATGGCCTGGGCGTTCAGCAGCTTCTGAACGGCTGTGGCATTATAGGTAGCGGTGAAACCCTGTAAAATATGGGAGGCGGCGGTAACGGTGTGTCCTTTATAGCAAATGACATCCTTGATAGCCACCACAACACCGTGTAATTTTCCGACGGGTTTGCCGGCCAGCCGGTCGGCATCCAATACCGCGGCCTTTTGCAAGGCCTCTTCAGCAAACACCTGCGTAAAGGCGTTTAAATGCCGGGTGTTCTGAATGCGGTGCAAAAAAAACTCAACGGCTTCCACGCAGGTGGCAGTGCCATTGAGTAAACTGTTTTGGTATTGTTGTATTGAGTGAAAACTAAACAAAGGTTCCGTAAACTTCGCAGCAGAATGATTAAAAAAACGAACAAATAGCAGGTCTTAAGAAACCGGCGGTTTGCTTTCTTTTTCTTTTAAACCTTCTTCAATCTCTTTGGTAACATTGCTTTTTGCGTCATTAAACTCACGGATACCTTTACCCAGACCACGCATTAATTCAGGAATCTTACGACCACCAAATAACAACAAAACGATTATCAGGATGATGATAATTTCTTGTGTTCCGAGTACTCCCAACAACACAGGTTTTAAATTTACTTGTAACATAATAGATAATTGAAGTTCAAAGATAGTAAGAGACTGCAAAATGCAGCATATTTTATTTCCGATATTGAATTATTAACGAAAAGCATACGGGATTATGCGGGTGGTGGATTTCATTAAGCATTTAATAACAAAAAGGATGCCCGGGGCATCCTCAAATTATATAAAAACCGCCTTTCCGGCAATATTATGCTTTTGCAGCAACAGCCATTTTCTTTTCCTGTATCCTGGCCCTTTTGCCGCTTCTTTCGCGGAGATAGTACAGTTTGGCACGACGGACCTTACCAATTTTGTTTACTGCGATACCGTCAATATTGGGTGAAAACAGCGGAAAAGTTCTTTCCACGCCTATGCCATCGGAAATTTTGCGAACGGTAAAGGTTTGTGTAAATGCAGTGCCCTGCCGTTTGATAACGTCTCCACGGAAACCCTGGATACGCTCTTTACCACCCTCGATGATCTTATAATTAACGGTTATATTGTCACCGGCTTTAAACTTTGGAAACTCTTTTCCCTGGGTTAACTGTTCATGTACAAATGCTACGGCGTTCATAACTTTAAAATTTATAGGACGGCGAAGGTAAGGGAAATTGCCCAAATGAGAAACTTTAAAATGCCTTTTTTATTTGGAATTGGCAGGAGTACTTCCTGTTCATTCCAACAATTTTTTAAACGATGCTTTCATTCGGCCCCCACACCGGCGGCAGGGATAATAGGTTCCATACTGTGTTTCCCACGGTTAATTGTTTCAATTGCTACCTGGCTACGTTTACGGCTCTTTTTTCCCGGATTACGGTTACTTTAATCTGGCCAGGGTAAGTCATTTCCGTTTGAATTTTCTGGGCAATCTCAAAAGACAGGCGGTCGCTGTCGGCGTCTGATACCTTATCGGCTTCAACAATCACCCGGAGTTCACGGCCGGCCTGTATGGCATAGGCTTTTTCTACCCCCTGGTAGGTAAGGGCCAGGCTTTCCAGTTCTTTGATGCGCTGCAGGTATTGTTGCATGATCTCCCTGCGGGCGCCGGGTCTTGCACCGCTGATTGCATCGCAGGCCTGTATGATGGGGGAAATAACATACTGCATCTCCATTTCATCGTGGTGGGCACCAATAGCGTTTATTACGGCAGGGTTTTCTCCATATTTTTCCGCAATCCGCGCACCCAGCAGGGCATGGCTCAATTCACTTTCCTCGTCGGGTACTTTTCCAATATCGTGTAATAGACCGGCTCTTTTTGCCAGTTTGGGGTTCATACCCAGTTCGGCTGCCATGGTAGCGCAAAGATTGGCTACTTCACGGCTATGCATTAAGAGGTTCTGGCCGTAGGAAGAACGAAACCGCATCTTTCCTACAATACGTACCAGCTCCTTGTGAAGGCCATGGATACCCAGTTCAATAACGGTTCGCTCACCAATTTCCATTATCTGTTCTTCAATCTGGCGGCGGGTTTTCTCCACCACTTCTTCAATACGGGCCGGGTGAATACGACCATCGGCTACCAGGCGCTGGAGACTCAAACGGGCAATTTCCCTGCGCAGCGGGTCAAAAGACGACAGTACAATGGCCTCGGGGGTATCGTCCACAATTAAATCAACACCGGTTGCGGCCTCAATGGCGCGGATATTACGGCCTTCACGGCCTATTATCTGGCCTTTTATCTCATCACTTTCCAGATTAAATACGGTAATGGAATTTTCTATAGCCTGTTCTGCAGCGGTACGCTGGATAGACTGGATGATGATCTTGCGTGCCTCTTTATTGGCTTTTTGACGGGCATCGTCAATGATTTCCTGCTGAATGCCCAGCGCCCTGGTCTGGGCTTCCTGTTTCAGGCTTTCAATCAATTGTGTTCTGGCATCTTCTGCTGATAACTGGGCTACTTTTTCCAGGCGGCGGATATGCTCTTCCTGGTGTTTTTCCAGCTCGGTACGCTTTACATTAATCACTTCAATCTGGCGGTTAAGGTTTTCCTTAATGGCCTCATTTTCTTTGATTTGTTTATCTATCCCGCTTTCTTTTTGGTTTATGGAGATCTCCTTTTGTTTGAGGCGGCTCTCACTGTCACCTATTTTGCGGGTGCGTTCCAGTACGTCCTTGTCGTGGTCCGATTTAAGCTGAACAAATTTTTCTTTTGCCTCTAATAATTTCTCTTTTTTTACGGTTTCTGCATTTGCCTGTGCAGCTTCTATGATCTTTTGTGCCTGTTGTTCTGCTTCCTGTACTTTATGCTGGGTGTTTTTTGCGAAAACCAGCTTACCCGCTATAAGTCCCGCAATTAGAGCAACTCCGCCAACAATAGCCAATATAATGGTAGAATCCATTGAATGTGTTTTTAATACGGTTTACAATCCTGTTATTATTTTTCTTCAATTGCATAAAATGCTTAGAATAAATCGATAGTTGGCGAAAATACAAAAGATACCCCATATTCTAAGTGTTGAAATTTTGATAAATGGCGGTGGAGCATGAACAGGTTAACGTAATTTGCCCCTTAAATAATTTGAAATGAAAACGGTTTTTTCTGTCCTGGTATCCCTGTGCCCGGCCCTTATATTGTTTAGTCAGGCTTCAACGTTTACAATAACGGGTGATATCAGCAGCCTCAAGGCGCCGATAGAATGGGTATACCTTAGTTATTTTTCCGGTAGCCAGCGTATTACCGACAGCGCGCTGGTAAAACAGGAAACCTACCATTTTACCGGTACAATAGACGGGCCCGTGCAGGCTGGCCTGCGGATAGGGTATAAACCAGACCGGGTAAGTAAGGCCAGGATACCGTTCAACAGCAAACGCGATTATGCGATTGTATTCCTGGAGCCTGGCAATATGCTGGTGGCTTCCATTGATTCTTTTGCCAATGTAACGGTATCGGGCTCAAAGGCCGACGCCGAATACCGCAAACTCCAGGAACTGACCCGGCCTTTTGATGACCAGTTGTCCGATCTGTACCGGCAATCAGCCATGGCAAGAAAAAGCAACGACGGGGAGACGGCCAAAATCCTGGAAAAGCAAATAGACAGTATTGATGCGGCCGCCAATGAACAGGTATATGGGGTATATGCAAAGAACAATCCGGGTTCGCCGCTGGCCTTGTATGCGTTAAAGAACTGGGGTGGCTATACCATTGACGCCGGTAAGCTGGAGCCGGTATTTAACACCCTGCCCGAAGCCACTCGCAATTCGGTCCAGGGCAAGGACATGCTGGAAAAAATAAATATCGCCAAAAAAACAGGGGTGGGCCAGATGGCGCTCAATTTTACGCAAAATGATACACTGGGCAGACCCGTATCACTTAGTTCTTTCCAGGGCAAATACCTGCTACTTGATTTCTGGGCGAGCTGGTGCGGACCTTGTCGCGCTGAAAACCCCAGCCTGGTAAAAGTGTATCTTAAATATAATGGGAGGGGCTTCCAGATTCTAAGCGTTTCGCTTGACCGGCCCGGTGCCAAAAGCCGCTGGCTGCAGGCCATACACGACGACGGCCTGCGCTGGACCCATGTGTCTGACCTCCTGTTCTGGAACAATGCCGTGGCCCGGCAGTACGGGATAGAGGCCATTCCGCAAAACCTGTTGCTTGACCCCTCCGGGAAAATTATTGCCAAAAACCTGCAGGGAGAAGAGCTGGATAAAAAACTGGCGACCCTTTATTTGAATTGATTCTGCACGGCTCCGGCGAACAACCCGAATAACCGGAACAAACACATTTTTTACAATTACCACATAAATATTAACCAATCAAATGAAACTTGTTTTATGATCAAAAAATTGTTTTTTGTATCCGTATTCATTGCCATGAGCGCCCTGACTGTTTCCGCGCAGAAGATAGCGGTTAAAAAAGGCCAGAAATTGGAAACGGTCACCACTACCAAGATGAGCATGGAATTAATGGGTCAGCATCTCGACAATGAAACCACGGCTACCGGTAACGTGGAGCTAAAAGAGGTTACCGATTCCGGTTATTTATTTTCCAATACTGTAAAGCACATGGTCATCAAGGGAAGCGGCATGGGCCAGGATATGCATTTTGATTCTGATAAAAAAGAAGACATGGATGGCCAGATAGGTCAGGCAATGAAGGATCAGGTTGATGTTGAACAGGTAATAAAAGTAGACAAACAGGGTAATATTGCCGGAACACAGGCGGCGGATGATAGCAAGACCGGCGGCATGGCGTCCATGATGAATTTTACCGGCAACATGATAAAGGGACAACCCTATTTTATGCTGATTCACCTGCCTGCAAAAAAAATAAAATCGGGCGAAAGCTGGACCGATTCAAGCGGCGTGGATACCACGCTGAAAACGGTGACCACTTATACCGTAAAGAATATGAGTGCGGACGGGATCGTGGTGAGTTTTACCGGCACGCTGGCAAAAAAAGGAAACATTAGTCAGAACGGTATGGAGATCCAAATGGATATGACGGGCACCACCAGGGGGGAAGCCACGTATGAAAAGGATTCGGGGCTGCTGAAAACCACTACCAGTACTTCTGAGATAAAGGGAACCCTGGGCATTATGGGGCAGAATGCGCCAGTTGCCGCAACGGTGACGGCCAATATAGTAGCCAGGAAAATATAAGAACATGGAAAATTTGGTTTAACGAGATATCGGTATGGGTTTAATGGACAGGAGAAATCAGACGAAATAAAAGGCGATGGTAGTTATACGGCTGAGTTTTGGGAATACGATCCGAGATTAGGAAGGAGGTGGAATATTGATCCTGCGGTAAATTTTTTTAAACTCCATTTGGCACAAGCTTATAGAGAGGTTCATTTATTATATCCAAGCATAACAAAGATCCCTTCGATTTAACATCACCCATGCTTATAGCTGGCTTTTAGATAGCTGTTTTCAAGAAGTATACTTTTGCTTTTCGGAGATAAAGGATTACCCGTTCCTGTGAAGCCTTCTATTAAAAGGTTTGTTACGTCTTTGCATTCAATACCATTGGTAAAAAAAGCAGGAAGTCCTTTACCCCATTGAATTTCAAAATCTTTAATGGAAAGATTATCGATATGTTGAGCGTACAATCCAGGTATATCATGTGCAAAAAGCTGCGTTTCCGGAGATTGCGTAGGACGTAAGTCAAAATTACCTCCATAATTCATCGTCTCTTTGCCATTTTTAAGGAGGAGGTTTACGTTTCGGAATTCTATATTCTCCATAGGGTTCTCCTTTAAAGCATAAAGAATTATTCCCTGTCCCCCAATGGCAGTTATGTTATTAAATTGAACGTTCTTGATCTTGCCGGCAGGCGCTCCTTTAAACCGGGAAATGGAAGAAAGATGTATCGGTTCTCCTCTTCCCCACCATGCACCATTATGAAGACGTGTTTCAATTATTATATCGGAAAAAATCAGCTCCTCAATGCTGGACGAATCATGGGCAAAAATCCCTATTCCTCTGTTTGATTCTGAAATAATGATGTTCGTAAAGGAGCATCTTCTAATTGGATGTTGCCCGTAACCTATCCTAATAGCTGATGAACGCGATTGCAGATGGCAATTAGTTACCTGAATGTTCTCAGCATAGATAGACTTGTTGCCATTTTTGTACTTATCCTGTTCAGCAGAAGTAAAGCCAGGCGTGTTTTCAATTTTTGCAAAACCGGTTACTATAATAGCATCATCTCCTGCAACAATATCGCAATCAGAAATTCGTACGTTTCTTGAAACGGTGATATGAATTCCATCACTATTCGGAATCATGAGGTTGTTTTTAATCGAAATTCCGCTTATAATCACATCCTCGCAATAGCCAAACCTTGTGGCCCATATAGGGGTATCCTTGATAGTTATATCTCTTATGGTTACCTGGTTACAATGAAAAAAAACAATCGCCATTCCAGGCCTCGGTTTACGCTTTATTGGACCATCAGAAAAAAACTTACTTTCTTTCATGTATTGATCTTTCTGCCTTGTCAGCGCTGGGTAATACTCGGGAGCGCCGTTTAATAGACTACTATTTACATGGCTGGAATCAGCAACATAAAATTCAGACCCCATCCCATTTATTACACCCTTTCCTGTAATGCTCACTTGTATTGCATCTTCGCAGTAGATCATTCCGTATCTGCGTGTGCCTATCAGAAAATCTTCGAGGTTGGTACTGGATCGCAACTCTGATCCCTGTTCCAGATAAAGATTAATTCTACTTTTTAAAATGATAGCACCTATGATGTACGTGCCTGCAGGCACTAATACAGTGCCGCCGCCTGCTTCAAAAGCCGCATCAATAGCTTTTTGGATAGCCACTGTGGACAATTTACCATTTACAGCACCATAGTCTACTACATTATATTCTTTAGCACTTGAACTTTGTACAATAAATAAAAGCACAAGGCCTAATAATCCTTTCATTTTAATTGAAAACATTTTATGCAATTTTTATTTGATTTTATGAACCTTTTCTAATTAGTGCCGCTGTTGGGTTACCCAGGATTATTTTTTTCCAAGTTCTATCATTGTCTCCTTTGTCATAAATTGTAAGGTGTGCCCCGTAATCTTTTCCGTCGGGATCTGTATGAACAATTTGAATGCTGTACTGATCACCAATTTTAGCGCTGTGCCAATCTCTGGATTGCTTCTGCCGAATGTCATCGCCATATTTACCTTTGCTTTAAGTATAAAACTGCCCTTTTCATTATCATTCGGTTTCATTTTGAGTTCATATTTGAGTGCTCCCTTTGAAATCGGTTCATCAATATAGTTTTTTCCTTCTGCCAAATGACGCCACCAAGCGCCATAAGCTGGCTTTCGTACATCAGTAATATAACAAAAAGCATTGTCACCCTCACCAAATGATTCTGGCATAGTATCCATTGGTGCTTCTATGAACCAGGAGATGCAATCCTTATAATACCATCTTTATGGCTAATGTTTGTTCGGGATGCGCCTGCAACTCGGCCAGTAGTTTTACGTACGGCTTCTTTTTGCCATTCTGGTATGGGAGCTAGTTCTTCTGCAATAATCTCGATGGCATCTTCTTTTTTTATGATTACATGAAGTATGTCAGGCATGGGTATGTGTTTTATTTAGCGAACGCTTTTTTTGTTTTGTTATAAGTGATGGCCATATCAATAAGGTAGTACACTTTTTCTTTATCGTCTCCCGGCAGGGCTCAATATCTTCAATGCGC
>JBDTVE010000253.1:0-30428 GCA_040007355.1 Bacteroidota bacterium
GGGCCAGAATTAGAAATGAAATCTTGTCATATTTTACGAACTTGTACGATGTTTGTTGCCCCAACGCTTCCAATTGCTATAAATAATTGTTATGAAAGTATTGCTACTGTATCTTAAACCCTATAAATGGCTGATTGGCCTGGCCCTGCTGCTCTCCGCCATTAACCAGGTTTTCTCCATGCTGGATCCCTATTTCTTTGGGAAGATGATTGACCGTTACGCCACCAATCCGCATGGACATACACAAAAACAGTATATCTGGGGCGTGTTAACTATGCTGGGCATCCTGGTGAGCGTGGCCATGGTTTCGCGTATTGCCAAGGCCTTCCAGGATTATTTTGGCAACGTGGTGGTGCAAAAATTTGGAGCCAAAATATTTACAGACGGCCTACAGCATTCCATGAAACTGCCCTACCAGGACTTTGAAGACCAGCGCAGCGGCGAAACACTTTCCATCCTTACCAAGGTGAGAACCGATACGGAAAGATTTATTATTTCATTTATCAATGTGCTGTTTGGAATCATTATTGGTGTTTTATTTGTTTCCATCTATTCCTTTCGCCTGCACTGGTCCATTATGCCCATTTACCTGGGAGGCATGCTGATGCTGGCCTTGCTGACCAGCCTGCTGAGCCGGAAAATAAAAACCATCCAGAAAAACATTGTAAAAGAAACAACCGCGCTGGCCGGTTCCACCACGGAATCGCTGCGCAATATTGAGCTGGTAAAAAGTCTTGGCCTTACCCAGCAGGAAATCAACCGGCTCAATACCAATACCTATAAAATTCTGGGGCTGGAACTCCGGAAAGTAAAAAGCATCCGTACACTCAGTTTTATACAGGGAACTTTTGTAAACTTTTTGCGTCAACTTATTATGTTTACTTTACTCTGGCTGGTGTTTAGAGACAAACTAACGGTGGGTCAGGTAATGACCCTGATGTTTTATTCATTTTTTATTTTCGGACCCCTTCAGGAGATCGGCAATATCATACTTTCCTATCGCGAGGCGGAGGCATCGCTCAACAATTTTCACCTGCTGATGCAAAAAAAACCGGAACATTTTCCCGCCACGCCCCTACACCTGGGACCCATCCGGGAGTTAACTTTTAACAATGTTGCATTCAAACACCAGACTGCCTCACACCGGGCCATTGAAAATATCAGTTTTGATGTAAAGACGGGTGAGACCATTGCATTCGTAGGACCATCCGGGTCGGGCAAATCAACTTTAATGAAATTGCTGGTGGGGTTATACCGGCCGCTGGAAGGAAAAATCCTGTACAATGGCCTAGATGAAAGTTCCATCAGCTTTGAAGACCTGCGGAACCAGATTGGGTTTGTAACACAGGACACCCAGTTGTTTGCGGGTACCATTAAAGAAAATCTGATGTTTGTAAACCCTACCGCCACAGATGCAGATTTAACCGATGTGCTGGACAAGGCATCCTGCACCATCTTGCTGGAAAAGGCTGAGAAAGGCCTTGATACTATGATTGGCGAAGGTGGCCTGAAACTTTCGGGTGGCGAAAAACAGCGTCTCTCCATTGCCCGGGCTTTATTACGTAAACCCAAACTGCTGATATTCGATGAGGCTACTTCGTCCCTGGATTCACTCACCGAAGAAGAGATTACGGATACCATTAAGGATGTTTCTTCGCAGCAAAACCAGATAACCGTCCTGATTGCACACCGGCTCTCCACCATCATGCATGCAGACCGCATTTACGTATTGGAAAAAGGGCTGGTAGTGGAAACCGGAACGCATAGCAAACTACTGGAAGAAAAAGGGCTGTACTATGCCATGTGGCGGCAGCAAATCGGAGAAAGAAAAAGTTTACATGTGGCGTAAACAGGGTTCAGTGTTCACTGCAAGACTGGCCACGCATTCTTATTGCTACACAGGACTGCCTGACCAAAAAGAAGAACGCCCTGGATGAACCAGGGCGTCTTTTGTTATGAGATCAGGTTAGTAAGTACACCTAAAACGTAAAAAATATAATTATAGTATACAGGACCGGAAACCCGTTTTTGGATAATTTTTCAACCCATTTCAAGTCTATAACAAACAACCTATCGCTGACGGCCATAGTCGAACCCCAGGGGCAGGTCAATCTTAATACTGATATTGCGGCCCATATTGTAAATGCCCGGATGTGCTACGGGGCTGTTGGGATAGGGCTCAAAATATTTCAGCCTGCTTAAATGATCCTGGTAGGCAACATCAAATAAATTATTTGCCATCAGGTAGAGGTTAAACAGCACTTTCTTGTTTTTTCCGGTGATGCCGCCGCCAATACCTGCATTGAAGAGTGTATAACCGGCAGTAGGGGTTTCGGTATTATCCGTCAGGTACACGCGATCCTGTTTGCCATAATATGCCAACTGAATTTTTACAAAGCCGTTTGCAATATGCCTTTTCACCGAAGAAAAATCATACCGCAACTCAGACAGGCCATGCAGGGGCGGCACAAACGGAATATATCTATTGCTGTCTGATTGCACTTTTGGATCAACGCCGCGGTTCCGGCCATAGACCACAGACAGGCTATTTTCAAAATGAAGGGGCTTAACAGGATGGATGTCGATGCTTAATTCGCCGCCATACAGGCTTGCCCTTCCCTGCTGGAATTTATAGGTTTGATTGCCGGCCACAACAACAGAATCGGTTCCGCTGCTGTTCAGCAAACGCTGGTTAAAGATATAGTTGCTCAGGCTGTTATTGAAAAGGCTTAGCGTGAACACTGTGTAGCGTGAAGAATAGGCCATCCCCAGGTCTTCCTGCACGCTGAACTCAGGTTTAAAACTCGGGTTGCCTATCTGGTAGATATTGGTACCGGTGTGTACGCCGTTGGCAGAAATCTCCAGTATATTGGGCGCGCGGAAACCCCGCGAAATATTGGCCTTTACCGAAAGTTTTTCATTGAAATTATAGGTTGTACCCAGGCTGCCGGAGACGCCGGAAAAATGGTAGCGGTCTTCAGCAAATGGATTGATGGCCCCGATGGTAAACGCTGAAACAGGTTTGTCGAACCCCGTTACCGGGTCGGGCACTGTAAACAAGGCATCGCTTTTAAAATGCCGGCTATCATAGCGCAGACCGCCCGCGATATCTAGTTTCCCCATCGTTTTTTTCAATAAGGCGAAGGGGCCTATATCAAACTGACGATAAGAAGGAATAATAAATTCCGTTCCGTGCTCCGCATCATTTGTCTGGTACATGCCATTTACCCCCGCAGAAAGGTTCCATCCATTAAACTCGGGAAAATAATATTTGATATCATAAGACCAGGTATTCAGTTGCAGGAACAGGCCAGCCATATCCGTTAGTACCGGGTGACTGTATTCGCGGCGTAGGCTGCGCTGGTATCCCAGGTTAACCGCAAGCCGGCCGGTGCCCAGCGTAAAATTATTGGCGGAATAAAACCGGTAGTGTTGCACATGCTGGTGTAGAGCTGTTATCTTATAGGATTTTAATTCGTCATCGCTTACAATGAGACGAACCGTATCCGCTTCTGTGATCTGTTTGGTGAATTGGCGGGTGGACGAATCACGACTGCCATCGGGTATCTCCTGGAGATCGTCGTATAATTCAAAACCGATATGAGAATAGCCCCATTTTTGATGCAGCCCCAGTGACAGGCTGGCGTCGGTTTCTCTAAAGGCCGTGCCATATACCCTGCCATCATATTTATTTTGATAATTGCTGGCCGTTTTATGAGAGACCCTGCCCATCCATTCAAAACCGTTTTTTGATCCACCCAACATGACGGAGCCGCCGAACATACCATTGTTGGCCTGGTATTCACCCATTACGCTACCCACTATGCTTCCTTCGGGTGCGGGCTGGTAGGGAATAAGGTTTACAACACCCGCAAGCGCATCCGACCCATAACTCATGCTGGCCGGGCCTTTGATCACTTCTATCTTCTCAATACCGTATTGATCCACTTCAATACCATGTTCATCGCCCCATTGCTGCCCTTCCTGCCGCACGCCATCATACAAAGTAAGTATCCGGTTGTATCCCAACCCCCGGATAAAAGGTTTTGAAACATTGGGGCCGGTTGTCAGCGCATTTATACCCGGTACTTTTGCAATAGCTTCAATGATATTGGTGCTCATATTTCTCACCAGGTAATCGTGGCTGATCACTGTTATTGGAACCGGGCTGTGTTTTACCTGGGTGGCCTTTGAAAGACCGGTTACCACCACCACGCTTTCTTCAACGGCAAAATCGATCAATTCAAAATTTTCTACTGCATCGCCCCTGATAGTAACATTTTTGGTAACGGATTTAAACCCCAGGTTCTGCACTTCCACGAGGTAAACACCGGCGGGCAGCGACTTAAAAAAATAATGTCCGTTTGAATCCGCCACCGCCCCAATCTTAAGATCCGAAATATATACGGTAGCTGCCGGCAGGGGATTGCCGGTCTTTTTTTCTGTAACATTGCCGGAGAGGGAACCCCTGGCGTTTATTGGTCGTTTGCCAAACAACCCTGCCGAACTGCCCTGCGAAAAACAGCACAGGCAGGCCAGGCATAAAAGCAATGGAATTAATAACCGTTGAACCTGTTTCATTATGATCATTTTTACCTGCAGCTATGCATTCACACCCATCAATTTGGATGAGCGTCAAGCCAACATGGTGCAGGTGTGTATTTGGGAAGCAAACTGCACCGGTGAAAAAGGGCTGCAGCCTGTGTAAACGAACCGCTCCGGAAGGGCTAAACTAATTCCGTATTGATTGCAGGAGGCCCTCGTCGTTCAAAAAAGAAAAAAGTAACGGAATAAAAATGGTAGAGAAGAATTTGTTTTTGAAAGGAGAAACACCGAATGGCGGCAAATTCAAAATGAACGGCGGCATTGGTAAACGGCGACTCTGCCACCAGGTTATCACATTTACAAATAAACCCCGAATGGCTTAACTGGGTCTCATTGCCCCTGACAAGAACCGCTGCCTTATCCTTGTGGTTGGCAATAGCATCATGCAAAAACTTTTTGGGTGTGATGCTAAGAGCCAATACCAGCAGTAAAACACCCGCTAAAAGTTGTTGTATCGTACACTTCTGCTTCAAAAATATTTGATACTTTGTTGCAAATATAAAGATTTAGACGCACTTCGCGCTTGTTTATAAAAACGTTTATTTCTTGAGTACAACGGTAAACAGGGAGCCCTTTCCGGGCTCGCTTTCGCAAAAAACACTGCCATTCAGCTCCTCTACAATTCTTTTAACAATGGAAAGCCCCAGCCCGGTGGAAGCTTCCCCGGCTGTGGGTGTGGAGGAAACCTTACTGTATTTTGAAAAAAGGTTGGGCAGTTCCTCCCGGGCGATTCCCAGGCCCTCATCCCTGACTTTTATATTTACGGCATCATTGCCATCGGCCAGGCTAATCCATACATTTTTACCGGGTGGTGAATATTTAATGGCATTGGAAAAAAGGTTTTCGCAGATCCGGCTTACCAGTTGTTTGTCGCTTACCAGGTAAACATGCTTATCAGGTGTTTCAAAATGCAGTTGTATATCTTTTCCCGAAGCCGCCGGCAAGAAATCGTCTACAATATTCTCCACGAAAACCTTCAGGTCAAAATTTTCAAGCTGCACCTTGTGCTGGTTGGTCTCTGCTTTTTCAATGTCCAGGATGGACCTGATCAGCAGTTCACCTTTACCGGCCGATTGGCGAATTCTTTCAACGGCTTTTTTTTGTTCTACTGTAAGGTTGGCAGGTTCATCGTCCAGTATATTCAGCCACATCTTAATTGCCGCAAAGGGTGTGTTAAGATCATGCGACACAATACTGATGAGCGAGTTTTTTTCATAGTTCAGTTCGGCCAGTTTTTCATTCTGCCGGTGAATAAAATTGTTCTTATATTGCAATTTCAGGTTGGCTTTCCTTTTTTGCAGCAGCAACAGCGCCGTAACAACGGCAACCAGCAGTGCCGCCAGAGCCAGCAGGGCAATGGCCTTGTTGCGAAAACGCACTTTTTCTACTTGTACTTGTAACAAACTATTTTCCTGTTCGCGCTGTTTTGCATTAAAACGTTCCTGTAAACCAGCAATGGCTTCATTGGTACCGGCATTCACCAAGCTGGTGTCTATACTGTACCATTTCTGCTGAAACTCATAGGCGTTCTGGTAATCGCCCTTCCTGGAATACAATTTTGACAGGGTGGAATAACTGTCTGCTTCCTTGCTTCGCGCATTCATTTTTTTTGCGAGCGCCAACGCCTGCATGGCATAGAGATAGGCAGAATCATATTTTTTCATTTCTATAAAAACGTCCGCAATATTGATTCGGTCAATCCAGCAATCGGCCTCACTGCTATCTTTCAGATTCCGTTCATAACACTGCCTAAAAAACGACAGGGCCTTGCTGTACTCTTTCTTTTCGTAGTACACATTTCCCATATTGCTGTAAAAAGAGGAGATGTTTATTTTATCCGCATGTGGTTTTGCAATGGCCAGCCCTTTGTTAAGATAAAACAGTGCGCTGTCCTCCTGTTTCAGCTGGTTATAAATTGCGCCCAGGTTGCCGTAAGCCGTTATCACGGAACTGATGTCTTTTTCCGTTTCGGACAGCTTTGCGCATTCCAGGTACATATCGCGGGCCCTGGCAGGCTGCTTGGTATTTACATATACATAGGCCAGGTCGGTCAGCGCGGCAATTTCGTAGTTAAGGGCATGCAGTTTCCGGGCAGCATTCAGGGATTGAAAATAATATACAATGGCCTTGTCGTATTCGCCTTTCAGATCCCTGGCAATGCCCAACAAGCGGCTCGACAAAACCTCTCCACGGTTATAATGCAGTTTTTCCGCCTCGGTAGAAATAAGCCCGGCATACACTACCAGCGAATCCGCTTTGGATTCATCAAAATCAAGACAGCGATCGTACAAGGATTTTAAATAGTTGGTATCAACCCGCTGTTGCGGCCGTGTTGTTATTGAAAAAAAGAAGAAGGAAAAAAGGAGCAGGTATTTCACAATGCGGGTGTCTTATTGCACAAAACTAATTCATTCTATCAATTTATTCTTTAATGCAAACCTTACCAGGCCTACGGTATTGTTTACGCCCAGCTTGGAGATAATATTCTTGCGGTGTGTCTCAATGGTGCTTACGCTTAAAAATAATTTTTCGGCAATTTCAATATTGCTGAATTCCTTACAGATAAGGGTGAGAATTTCTATTTCTCGTTTAGACAGGATATCACCTACTTTTCGGTCTTCCAGGGTAAGGGTAGCCCGAAAATCATCGTCGCTCAGGATATCAATTTCCTTGCTGAAATAGGTACCCCCATTGTAGACTTCGCGGAGGGTGCTCATCAATTCTTCAGAAGGGGCGTTCTTCAATACATAGCCCTGTATATTATGACGGAGCAGCTTGTGTATATACCGTGTACCCCGCATGAGGGTAAGATAGATAATTTTCTGGGAGGGTCTTTGGGCGCGTATTTTTTTTAAAAGTTCTTCTTCTCCAATATCCGGCAGGTGTACATCTATCAGCAGGATGTCTGCGTTCAGGGTGGGCAGTTTTTCCAGCAGCAAACCACCGTTTGACGCAGTACCGGTAACATCAATATCGGGTTGCTTTTTTAAAAGCAGCGAGAGCCCTTCCATGTATATTTCATGATCTTCAACAATAAAAACTTTGATCATGCAGTTGTACGGGATTTTAATTTTAAAAAGCCAGAAAGGATGCCATTGGGTGCGACTATTACTGTAAGTGGTAAGTGGCAAGTCATATCTGGCCATAAAACTATGAAAAAAGCCCCTGATAAAGGGGCAATAATTTTCTGACCGGTGTTAAAATATATTTATGGCCTTACTTTTAGCATGGGTCTTACCTGCTGCAAAACGCCGTTTTGCAGGCGCGTATAGTATACACCGGAGGGTAGCCCGTATCCGTCAAAATCTACCGTATACACGCCGGCGGTATACTCTTGATCCGTAAGTGTTTTGATGGAACGGCCCAGGGTGTCTATAATGTGCACCAGCGTATGCCCGCCGCGGGTTTTAAAGGTAATTTTTGTGGTTTCAACAAAAGGATTTGGATAGTTAATAATGAGTTGGTCGCCCGCATTCCGGTACACATCGTCTATTCCCGTGCTGCCGCAGGCGGCATTTATACAAAGCGGGATGTTCTGGAAATCTTTGAACATGATGGTCTGCAGGTCTGTGTCTTTTACGCAAAACCACTGATTGAGCAGGGACGCGTAAATACTCCGGAAATCATATTGAAAGGGGATATTATCGTTGACGGTTACACTTGATGGAACGGCGGGGTTGCTGCCCACGATCCCCGGCCGTACATTTTTGCCAAAGACAAAAACGGGTGCGGCAGCGCCATGGTCTGTTCCGATGCTGGAGTTGGATTTTATGCGGCGGCCAAATTCTGAGAACGTCATACCCATTACCCGGTCTTCCACGCCCAGCCCCTTCAAGTCATCCATAAACGATTTTATGGCATCCGATACTTTCAGCAGCAGGTTGGCATGGTTACCCACCGTGGTATCTGAATTGATCGTTTGTGCCGAATGCGTATCAAACCCACCCGTGCTGACCATATAAATTCTTGTTTTAAGTCCGCCTTTTACCAGGCGGGCAACAATTTTTAGCTGCGCTGCCAGGTCGTTGCCGCTTGGATAATTTCCCTGCGATGGAACGGCTGCTGCGGCTGCCTTAATAACTACCGAATATTGTTGTGTCTGCTGCGCTACCAGCCTTATGTATTTCAATTCTTTTCCCCAGGGTGTATCGGGTGCGGGGTCTACTACACCATTTATCAGGTTATAAAAATTAGTGGGATCACTGATGCTCATCCCCATGCTCACCGCAGGGCCCTGCAATGCCAGCGATGTAATGGAACCTATCTGTATGGCCAGGGGGTCGGGCATGGCGCTGTTGGGAAAGCCATTGGGATAATTGGGAAATTCTGATGCCAGGTACCTGCCCGTCCAGCCACTGTCCACTTCCACATTGGCATCCGAGGCGCTCATCCAGATATCAGTTGCCCTGAAATGGGAGAAATTAGGTGAAGGATATCCTACCGCCTGTACGATGGCCAGTTTGCCTTCATTATAAAGCGTCTGCATACCGGTCATGGACGGGTGTAAACCGGTTTTGCTGTTTCCGTTCAACGCCAGCACCTTGTTTTGCGGAATGGCGATATTGGCCCTTGCGTTATAATAATTTCCATAGCCGTCAATCGGTATCACCATGTTTAAACCATCGTTGCCGCCGTTCAGCTGTATCAGCACCAGCACTTTGTCGGTATCAATGGTAGCACCCATTAGCGCTTGCATAAACGGGCTATCGGCCGAATAAGCTTTTACCGAGAAACCTCCGATCAGGGCAGGCAGTATGGTGGCGGTGGGAAGGGTATTCCGTAAAAAATCTCTCCTTTTCATAAAATATTGTTTAGGCGATCAGGCTAATTGATATTCCGCCAGGTTCATAAAATACCGGTACAGGTCGCGCAGGCGCATATACACGGTCTGGTAGGCCATGGTATCCGAAGGGCTGGCCAGGTAAGCGTTCCAGGCATTTGTCCAGTAATAATCAGATACCTGTCCGCTTAACAAAATGTTTATTTTGATGGTATCTTTTGAGGCGGCCGACAAAGGCACGCGGTATAATATCGCCAGCGAGTCATCAATCAGTGCGACGGGGTCGCCGGGGTTCGACAACTGCTTCGCAAACCCAACCGGGTCTATTTTGATGGTAATGCCACCGCGCGTATACCCGCTGTACACCAGTATGTCTGTAAGCTGGTTTCTTTTGGGCAGGGTATCTGAATTGATCCACAATTCATAGTACTGGGGGGCCTGGTAATAAGACGGCCAGCCCGATACATTGGGCGGATCTGCAAAATTCTGGTTGCTCAGGGCTGATTGCGCTTGTATAAACGCCCACATATTATAGGCCCCTTTGTAGTCTATGGCTGCGTCGGGGAATGCCAGGCCAAACTCACGGCAAAGGTTAATTGATATGTCGAGCGGGCTTTTTATCAGGCAACCCCTGTTCAGCGCATCAAAAAAATGTTCGCTTTTCAGCAGGGCATCCAGTATTGGTTTCACTTCCCAATTGTTGTCCACTAAAAGCTGTGCCAGCGGGTCTATCACATTGGCCTGCGCGGTGGTGTCAATGGTATAATAACAGAACCAGCGATAAAGTTTTTTTACAATAAACTGCGATACTTCTGTTTTCTTGCTGAAGATCATATTCAGGAAATCATCCAGCTCGGCATCGCCGGCGGTAGCCCCCGTGCGACCCGTAATAACGGTATTGCCATAAAAAGAGGAGAATTGTTTGCTGCCGGTATCGTGTTTGGCAGGGTTAAAATTAGACGTGGTGTTGGGTACATCCAGCCGCCACCCCGTTAATACCCTGGCTGCCGCCTTCACATCATCTTCAGTATAATTTGGGTTATTGGTTTTGCCCAGTGTAAACAATTCCTGTAGTTCGCGGCCATAATTTTCGTCGGGCGCGGTATTGGTATTCAGCGCACCATTCAGGTAACGCAGCATACCGGGGTCAATGGTGATATTGCGCACCAGCGTTTTAAAATTTCCCAGCGCGCTGCTTCGCAACAATGCGTGGTGCTTGTATAGCATAAGAGGATCGCCTATGGTAGCCGATTCGGTTGCAAAATGGTTGTGCCAGAACAGCGTCATTTTTTCGCGGATGCTTCTATCCTGGTTAATCATCACACCAATGCTCCATTTTTTAAAAGAGCTCACCCGCTGGCTCTGAACACTGCCATCATCGTTGTAATCATTTACCCAGGTAGTACCCGCGGCAACAGCGGTGTCGGGCTTATTCGCGCCGCTGGAATCATAATCCTTTACAGGCGGGACCGGTTGGGCCGCCAAAGGGTTTAATAGCTCGTCTACTGCCTGTACCATGCCAATACTTTGGAAATAGGAGATATCGGCCGGTGCAGCCCCAAACATCGTTCTTTTGAGCAGGTGAACAACGGCTTCCCGGTCCCAGGTGCCGCCGTAGGGAGTAAGACCGGATTGTGTGCGTGTAAGATGCTGAACAATATCCGGCTGGCGCTGCAATGTTTTTCTTTTTGCAGTCAGAAAGGCTCGTCTATCCATAAAAGGACGATTTTGGTTTTTCTAATGATAGATAGATTTTACGACAAATCAAATGGTTACTGCCATTTTAACAAACTTCAGGCCATTCAATTGATATACTTTGAAATAACGCCAGACTACTTCTCCACAGTATAATTACGTGTAATATTGTTGAGATCCAGGATATAGGGTGGTGAAACCCGCGGACAGGCATCCCTGCAAAAAACCCCGGTTTCCCCGGGGCATTGCGCGTTTTCTCATGACTTATTCGCAGGTGGAACAAGGGCCTGGTACCATGGCAACAGCCATTGGTCAGAATCCAAGGCCAGACTAATTAATATTTTCTATGATGCCTGCAATACCTTGGCCACCGCCCACACAGGCGGATACCAATCCGTATTTTTTACCCAGGCGCTTCAGGTCGTTTGTTATCTGTATGGTTAGTTTGCAACCGGTGCAACCCAGTGGGTGACCCAATGCAATAGCACCGCCGTTTATATTTACTATCCCGGGGTTTAATGCCAGTTTTCTTATTACCGCCAGCGATTGTGATGCAAACGCCTCATTCAATTCAATTAAATCTATCTGGCCATCATTCATATTTGCCTGTTTCAGCACCTTGGGTATAGCTTCTATGGGGCCAACACCCATAATGCGAGGATGTACACCCGCAACCGCGCAAGCCACCAGCCTCGAAATGGGTTTCAGGCCCAGTTCATTAACCATCTTTTCGCCCATTACAATCACAAAGGCGGCGCCATCACTGGTTTGCGAAGAATTGCCCGCGGTAACGCAGCCGCCGGCGGCAAATGCCGGTTTCAGTTTTGCCAACGCTTCCAGGGAAGTATCGGCCCTTGGCCCCTCATCGGTATCCAGTACTGTTTTTTTGGATTGTTTTTTTCCGGCAGCATCCAGAAAAACCGATTCCACCGTAACAGGCAGTATGCCGGTTTTAAAATAACCGTTCTTAATGGCGCTGATGGCTTTCTGGTGAGAATGATAGGCAAACTGGTCCTGGTCTTCGCGGCTCACCTGGTATTCTTTTGCAACGTTTTCTGCGGTTAAACCCATGCCCAGGTAATAATCGGGATCATCCTTTGCAATGGAATACGCCGGCACGGTCTTCCAACCCGCAGTGGGCACCATGCTCATGCTTTCCGTTCCGCCGGCAATAATACATTCGGCCATGCCGCTGCGTATTTTGGCCGTTGCAATGGCAATCGTCTCCAACCCGGATGCACAGTACCGGTTTACCGTCATGCCCGGTGCATGAATGCCTACCGCACGCGCCGCTATAATCCTGCCCACCTGTAAACCCTGCTCCGCTTCCGGTACGGCGTTACCCACTATTACATCATCTATTCTTTTTGCATCTAGTTGGGGCACCGATGCCAGCAGCCCCTGAATCACTTCAATCGCCAGATCATCGGGCCGGGTGAACCGGAGCCCGCCCCTTTTCGATTTTGCAACTGCGGTTCTATAACCCGCAACTATATACGCTTCCTGCATACAATAAATTTTTTTCCGGGGCGCCGACAGCAAACCGCTCTTCAACATCGTTGTGTCACTCCCTTGTACAACAACACCCTTTTCAGCACCCTTAATTAAGTTGTTTATGCAACTTTATTTATCAAATGTACTATTAATTCGGGTTTCTAAAAACTTTTTGCCGGTTAGCCCGTTCGGTGTTCTTTTGAACAAAATTTAAGCAGAAAAACGGTAATCCGGCTGTTTTTTTGTCCGGAATATGCACCGCTTTTTTACGGAACGAAAAACGGCACCGCGTTCCGTTGAGATGACCATTCGTTTTTATAATTTTACCAGCTATTCTTAAGCATCTGCCATCATGTATATTTTTTTGCGCAATATTCTTTTTTGGTTCTCACCTGAATGGGTACACTATTTTTCCATGAACTGTCTGAAAGGACTCTGTTATATCCCTTCTGTAAAAAAAATAATCCGCCGCCGGTACTCGGTTCAGCGCAAACAGCTGAACCGGCAATTGTTTGGTTTGGCCTTTGTCAACCCCGTAGGTCTGGCAGCCGGTTTTGATAAGAACGCCCGGTATTTAACAGAACTGGAATCACTGGGTTTTGGATTCATTGAAATAGGCACGGTTACACCGCAACCACAGACCGGTAACGATAAACCAAGATTGTTTCGATTGCCAAAAGACAAAGCCCTGGTAAACCGGATGGGGTTTAACAATGACGGGGTAAAAATTGTTGCAGCCAGGTTGCGGCAATGGCAGGCAGACCGCCATCGGAAGTTAACAGACAACGACATCGGTGCGCACCCGGCGGGTATTATAATCGGCGGCAATATTGGCAAAAATAAAATCACCCCAAATGAAGAAGCCTGGCGCGATTATGAAATCTGTTTCCGGGAATTATTTGATTGCGTGGATTATTTTGTGGTGAATGTAAGTTCGCCCAATACCCCGGGTCTCCGGGCGCTGCAGGAAAAAGATTCGCTAAGAAAAATATTAGCTCACCTGCAAACCATCAACCAGCTGGAAAAACATCCCCGGCCATTGCTGCTAAAGATAGCCCCCGACCTGGCGCTCGAACAGATTGATGATGTAATTGACCTGGCCATGGAAATAAAACTAGACGGCCTGGTGGCTGCCAACACAACCATCAGCCGGGAGCATCTCCTAACCCCCGCTCCGGTACTTACTTCAATTGGTGCCGGCGGGTTAAGTGGTAAACCGCTGGCCTCACGCTCAACAGAGATGGTGCGTTATATCAACCAAAAAACAAATGGCCAATTGCCTGTTATTGCCTCCGGGGGCATATTTACCGCGGCCGATGCCAGGGAAAAACTGGATGCCGGTGCTGCACTGGTACAGGTTTGGACTGGATTTATTTATGAGGGACCGGCCATTGTTAAAAACATCTGCCGGCAACTGCTATAACAATCTATTACAGTTTAAACGCTACAAACGGTCCGCCCATAACAACCGTTCCATAAACTTTACTCAGGGAAATACTGGCGCCCGCAGAAAATTGACGGCTGATATAATATTCATATTCGGCTGTCAGTCCAACCCCACGCGTGCTGCCTTTTGCATCGGTTTGCGGCCATGAGATATCCGACGCTGCGGAAGGATCAGCATGTGCTGTGTACACGGGATAAGACCTGCGCACCTTGTAAAAAGAAAAGGAATACCCCGCTCCTATCCGCAAGGCGGCATTGTCTGTATGCAGGGGAACAAACAACAGACTAAAATCAAGGGTGGTAGCTTTTGTGAATTCACGCACGGTTTGGGTACGCGGATAACCGGCCGTTTGCAAACGTTTTGCACCGATTCCCCCCTGTAGCCATTCGTTTAACGGGAAATTGTATTGGAGATAGGCCGCTTCGCCATGCAGCCCTGGGAAATCATGTACATAGGCAATACCCGCGCGTATGCTACCACCTGAATTGTCTATGCCGTACTGAGCATTTGCCGTGCAGGCGGTTGCCAGCAGCAACAAAAAAAGAATTTGTTTCATCGGTTTGGATTTAGTTGGTCATTGTACGGAAAAGCCCGGGGGCTTAGATACAAAAAATAAATACGGGTAGCGGTAGAATCAAATAAACGGGTTTTAGCGGTATTCCTAATAACCATTTTCCTTGTAAAAAATTGTGCCAGTTTGATACAATTATCGCAGATAGGCCCCGGCCTGGTAAAAAAACATTCATTTATCGTAGTTAAACTAAATTTGCGCTTACCTAAAGGATCCACTTATGCAGGAATTATTTACAGCGGATGCGCTTATCAGCTTGCTTACCCTTACCGTACTGGAGATTGTGCTGGGCATAGACAACGTGATTTTTGTTTCCATTCTCATGGGCCGGTTAAATGAAAAGCAAAAACTCAATGCGCGCCGCATCTGGATGTTTGCGGGAATTGCCGTGCGTATATTGCTGCTAATGGGGATCGGCTGGCTGGTTCACAATGGCAGCAATGAATTATTTGGAATTAACTGGAACAGCAATCATTATGCTTTTAACCTGCGTAATGTCATCATGTTTACGGGAGGTATATTCCTGCTCTACAAAACAGTTAAAGAAATCCACGAAAAACTGGAAGGCGATGAACACGCGGAAACCGGTAACAGCAAACCCGCTTCTTTCGCGTCTATCATCGGCCAGATAATAATCATAGATATGGTGTTTTCGTTCGATAGCATCATTACGGCGGTAGGACTGGCAAAAATTGTAAAGGTGATGATCATTGCCGTTGTCATTGCCATGATCATTATGTTTTTCTTCTCCGAAAAGATTTCGACCTTTATTCATAAACATCCCACGCTTAAGATGCTGGCGCTGGCCTTCCTGCTGATGGTTGGTTTTAGTTTATTTTTTGAGGGCCTTGAACCCCTGCACCATAGTCATATCGACAAAGCCTATATTTATTTTGCCATGGCATTTTCATTCGGGGTGGAATTGCTGAATATGTGGATGCGGAAAAGAAGCAAGAGGCGAAACCCAGTTCAATTGAGGGAACCAACCCTGAAGGACAAGCCGCCCACGGGATACGCCGACCGGGCAAAATAAATGCTGACCGAAAGTTTGTGTATATTAATAAAAAGAAAAGCTATGACCATTCAGGAAATTGCCACCCGCCTGGTGATACTATCCCGGCAGGGTCAGTTTGAAAACGCGCAAAATGAACTATTCAGTAATGATGCAATAAGCATTGAAGCGCACGCCACGCCCGCTTTTGAAAAAGAGACCAAGGGGCTCAACGCCATTCTGGAAAAGGGACGTAAGTTTGAATCCATGGTGGAGGAAATGCATAAAATGGAAGTATCGGAGCCCATTATTGCCAACAGTTCTTTTGCCTGTACCCTGCGTATGGAAGTTACGATGAAGGAAGGAGGCCATATGGACATGACGGAACTCTGCGTATACGAAGTAAAAGACGGCAAGATAGTATCAGAGACCTTTTATATGTAGGCTTTTTGGAAAACACATTGCCGTTCTGCAAATGGTGGAAACCAGCAAACGCACCTGCCGGCAATAGCCATCCTCAACATCATCCCAATACCTCCTGATGTTGTACCAGCAACTGGTTCAGGAATTTGTTGGGTTGTTTTTCCGGGTTTGCCAAATCGTACAAGGTAATTTTGTCCAGTAGCTGGTCAACAGTAAATTGGATCATTTGCCACAGCGAACGTGCAGAGCAATCCACTGAATTGGTACATAATTTTAATGACCCTGCATGCTGCCCGCAAAAATCCTGGTCGAACAATACACCGCCCAGCAACTTTAGCACCTGCTTGATGCCTATTTCCTTTGCGGGTTTTGCCAATACATAACCGCCTTTCAGACCAGGCGTGCTGTTAATAAAACCACCCATCCGCAGTATACGCGTCAGTTTGGCAACGTAATGGCTGCTCAGGCCCTCTGTTTCGCTCAACTGCGGAATACTCAGGCCGGCCTGGTCGCTGCACCCTGCAATGCGAATCAAAATGCGGAGCCCGTATTCTTCCTGTGCGGTTATTTTCATAATTGTTTATATTTAATTTTACATGTAGCCCAGTTCCAGCTGCGCCGTTTCAGACATCATGCTTTTATTCCAGGAAGGTGTCCAGGTTACCGATACATAAACATCGTTCACCCCTTCAATGGTCCTTACTTTCTGGTCTACCTCAACGGGTATGGATTGGGCGGCGGGGCAGGCAGGCGAAGTGAGGGTCATCACTATCTGCACATTATTAACCGGCAAAACATCTATCTCGTAGATCAGGCCAAGATCATAAATATTTACTGGTATCTCCGGGTCAAAAATATTGCTCAGACATTCAACCACCTTTTCTTTCAATGCGTCTGTTTCCATATACTTACACTTTTGCTGCGTTCTTAATTTTATACGCCAATGCGTAATGCTTCATTTGTTTTACCATGGCCAGCAGACCATTTGATCTGGTCTGTGCCAGGTGGGTCATCATCCCAATGCGGTTTATAAAATCCAGTTTGGCCGCAATGATGGCGTCTGCCGGCTGGCCCGATAATACCCTTATCAACATACTGATCAGGCCTTTTACAATGATGGCATCACTGTCTGCATGATAAATTATTTTCCCTTCCTTATCATCGGCCACCAGGTAAACCGTAGACTGGCACCCCCTCACCCTGTTCTCATCGGTCTTGTATTTATCCTCCAACGGGAACAATCGTTTCCCCAGATCAATGATGTACTCATACTTATCATCCCAGGAATCAAACAGGGAGAATTCTTCCACTATTTCATTTTCTATAGCTTCTATCGTCTGCGGATTGCTCATCTATGCTAACATTTTTATTGATTTCCGTAAACCGGCTACCAGCACATCTATTTCTTCTCTTGTGTTATAGACTGCGAAAGAGGCCCGGGTGGTTCCAGGTATACTGCAGCGATCCATTAGCGGTTGCGCACAATGGTGGCCGGTTCTCACCGCTATTCCGCGGTTATCCAGTAATATGCCGATATCCTGCGGATGCACTTTGTCTACCACAAAAGAAATCAGGCTTACTTTCTGCCTGGCCCTGCCAATGATCTGCAGACCCGGTATCTCTTCCAGTTGCGCGGTTGCATAGCGGAGCAATTGGTCTTCGTGGGCCCGGATCTTTGCCTTGCCGGTCTCATTGATAAAATCAAGCGCTGTTTTAAAAGCAATGGTATCTGCTATATTGGGTGTACCCGCTTCGTATTTATAGGGCAGATCCGCATACGTGGTTTTAGTAAAGTTCACTTCCTTGATCATTTCACCGCCACCCTGGAATACGGGCATTGCCTGCAGCAGCTTTTCTTTTCCGTACAATACACCCACACCGGTGGGGCCGTATAATTTATGCGCGGAAAAGGCAAAAAAATCAGCGTCCATTTTCTGAACATCAATATCCAGGTGAACCGAAGACTGCGCTCCATCTATCAATACCAGGGCGCCCGCTTTATGGGCCGCCGTTATTATCTGTTTCACAGGGTTAACGGTGCCCAGGGCGTTGGATACCTGTACAACCGAAACCAATTTAGTCCGGGGGCTTAACAGCTTTTCATAGGCGTCCATCTGTAATTCACCTTCGTCATTGATGGGGATGACCTTTAATACAGCTCCTTTTTCTTCACATAGGATCTGCCAGGGAACAATATTGGAGTGGTGCTCCATGGTAGATATAATAATCTCATCACCGGCCCCTATATTTTGCCGTCCCCAGGTATAGGCCACCAGGTTAATGCTTTCGGTAGTGCCCCTGGTGAAAATAATTTCACCGCGATCCGCCGCGTTGATGAATTGTTTTACCGCGTCACGCGTAGCCTCAAACGCAGCGGTAGCCTCTTCTGCCAGGGTATGTATACCGCGGTGGATATTGGCATTGTACCCCGAATAATAATTTACCAGCGCATCAATCACCGCCTGCGGTTTTTGAGAAGTGGCGGCATTGTCCAGGTACACAAGGGGATATCCCTTTACGGTGCGACTTAATATAGGAAACTGCTGCCGGATGGCATACACATCAAGTTCTTCCTGTATGACTGCGGATGGTATCATGATATATCGAATGCTAAGCGTTTTGAAATAAGCTGGTTCACATAGGCCCGCACGGGCACGGGTTTGATGTGTTCCAAGATGTCAACGGCAAATGCGTGTACCAGTAAAGACCGGGCAATGGTTTCGTTGATCCCCCTTGACTGCAGGTAAAACAAACCTTCTTCATTCAGCCGCCCAATGGTACAGCCATGCGAGCATTTTACATCGTCGGCAAAGATCTCCAGTTGGGGTTTTGTATTTACGCTTGCATTGCCCGACAACAATATATTTTTATTGGATTGATAGGCATTTGTTTTTTGCGCTTGTGGCCGCACGAATATCTTGCCGTTAAAAACCGCGGTTGCTTCGTCGTTAATAATTCCCTTATACAATTCATTGCTCAGGCAATTCGGTTTTACATTATCAACCACCGTATGGTTGTCAATATGCGTATGACCCTCCTGAAAATACAAACCATATAAGTGGGCTTCGCAAAAAGCTGCTTCCAGCACCAGGTTCAGGTTATTGCGGATGATGCCACCGTTTAGCGAAATGGTTACCACGTGCGTATAACTCTTACCAATTTGCCGTATATGCGTGGTGCTCACCTGGCTGGTGCCGGCCGCATCGTTCTGTATCTTGTAGAATTCAAGCAGGGCGTCTTTTTCCACTACTATCTCCATTACCTGGTTGGTAAAACTGTTCGCCCCGCCAATGGTTGAATAGTTTTCCACCACCTGCAGCTGTGCATGCTCGCTGATGTGCACCAGGCTGCGTGGCTGCGCAAAAACCGTTGCAGTACCGGCCGCGCATATATGATAGATATACACGGGATGGGCCGGCACCTGTCCTTTTTTAACATGTATAAAAACACCGCCCTGTACCAACGCCGTGTTAAGCGCATTAATACCATCTTTTAAATACTCTCCGCTGTGTCCAAAATGGGCGGCCACTACCGGTGCAAATTCATTGCTGGCCGCTTCTTCCAGTGGCAACACCACCAGCGCCGAAGAGCGGATGGTGGAAAGTTCAAAGGAAAAAAAACCATTTACAAAAATCAGTTCATTGGCGGCCTCGTGACCGGGTAAACGCAGGGCATCCAGGCTGGCTGCATCCAATGCATGAGCGGGGGGTGCTTCGGCAAAAAAATAGTCTTTGTTAAAAAGTCCGCCGATACGGGTGTATCTCCATTCCTCGTTTTTTGAATTGGGGATACCAAGCTTTGTAAAAGCATCAAAGCCGTTTTGCCGGGCCTTTTCCAGGCCATTTCCTTTATTTTTTAATTGTAACTGGTCAAAGCGTTCTTTTATATTTGCTGTATTCATGATTTAAGGTTAGGCCAGGGAAATAAGAAAATCATTTACTCCCTGTCTTTGTTAATTTTTTATACCCTTTCTACCGGTGTATTGGAAGCGCCCAAACGGTGTATAACCGGGTTTCCGAAATATCCGGGTGAATGTTTATTCTTTGAAGGTTGCTCTTATCAGGCTTCTTCCCCCACATTCACTTCGTTTTTTATAAAATCATACCCTCTTTCTTCCAGTTCAAGTGCCAGCACCTTGCTACCCGATCTTACAATACGGCCGTTGTACAGTACGTGTACAAAATCCGGAACTATATAATCCAGCAGGCGCTGGTAATGGGTTACCAGCAACACGGCATTGTCTTTACTGCGTAATTTGTTTACCCCTCCTGCCACAATGCGGATGGCGTCAATATCCAAACCGGAATCGGTTTCGTCCAAAATGGCCAACCGGGGCTGCAGCATGGCCATCTGGAATATTTCATTGCGTTTTTTCTCGCCGCCGGAAAATCCTTCATTTAGCGGGCGACTGAGCAGGGACTGGTCAATATTCATAAGCGCCATTTTCTCTTTCATCAGTTTCAGAAAGGATACGGCATCCAGGGACGCTTCACCGCGGTATTTCCTTACTTCGTTTACGGCCGTCTTAATAAAATTGGTCGTACTCAAACCCGGGATCTCCACCGGGTACTGAAAACCCAGGAACAAACCTTCTCCCGCTCTTTTTTCGGGCGACAGCTCCAGGAGGTCTTTTCCTAAAAACTCCACCGTTCCTTCTGTTACGTTATAATTGCTTTTCCCGGCCAATACAGCTGCCAGCGTGCTCTTTCCGGATCCGTTCGGTCCCATAATAGCGTGTACTTCTCCGGGTTTTATGTCAAGATTAATTCCTTTTAAAATTTGTTTCTCTTCAATACCCGCATGTAAATTCTGAATGGTCAACATTGCTTATTTATTTAAAACTTTTATTTGTAATCAAATCCCTGGTACCGTATCAGTACAAGCGCCTGCTTTTATCCAACACTTCCTTCCAGGCTGATGGCCAACAATTTTTGCGCTTCTACCGCAAACTCCATTGGCAACTGATTCATGACTTCTTTGGCAAAACCATTGATGATCAGCGCCACGGCTGTTTCTGTATCAATACCCCGCTGGTTACAATAAAATATCTGGTCTTCGCCAATCTTAGACGTGGTGGCCTCATGTTCCACCACCGATGTATTATTTTTTACTTCAATATAGGGAAAAGTGTGTGCGCCGCATTTATCGCCCAGCAAAAGGGAGTCGCACTGAGAAAAATTGCGGGCATTGGCCGCGTTCTTTCCTACCTGTACCAGGCCGCGATAGCTATTGTTGCTGACCCCGGCGGATATTCCTTTTGA
Source organism: Bacteroidota bacterium (assembly GCA_040007355.1). Classification (GTDB taxonomy): domain Bacteria; phylum Bacteroidota; class Bacteroidia; order Chitinophagales; family Chitinophagaceae; genus JACMLD01. The sequence goes on from JBDTVE010000253.1 coordinate 21,268, forward strand.
AACAATCCGGCTTTTGGTATTTTTTCCAACGTGCATCATCTTGGTGCCTGTATCGGCCTGCTGGTGATTATTGGTAACAGCAATGGAATAAAATTCACCGGTAGAATTGTCGCCTTTTAAAATTACACTGGGATATTTCCAGGTAATAGCAGAACCTGTTTCTACCTGGGTCCAGGAAATCTTAGCGTTATCGCCTTTGCAGATACCACGTTTGGTTACAAAATTGTAAATCCCTCCCCTGCCCTGTTTATCGCCGGGATACCAGTTCTGCACGGTTGAGTATTTTATCTCGGCGTTCTCCATGGCCACCAGTTCAACCACGGCGGCATGCAACTGGTTTTCATCGCGCATGGGTGCGGTACACCCTTCCAGATAGCTTACATAACTCCCCGCTTCCGCCACTATCAGGGTTCTTTCAAACTGCCCCGTATTGCTGGCGTTGATCCGGAAATAGGTAGACAATTCCATGGGACAGCGAACGCCTTTTGGTATATAGCAAAATGATCCATCGCTGAACACGGCAGCATTCAGTGCGGCAAAATAATTATCAGTAACCGGTACAACCGAACTCAGGTATTTTTTTATCAGCTCCGGATGTTCCTGGATGGCTTCACTCATGGAACAAAAGATAATCCCCAACTCAGCCAATTGTGTTTTAAAAGAAGTGCCTATAGACACGCTGTCAATCACCGCATCCACCGCCACGCCACTTAGCCGTTTTTGCTCGTCGAGCGATATCCCCAGTTTTTCAAAGGTTCTTCTTAGTTCCGGGTCAATTTCGTTGAGACTGTTGAGCGCAATTTTCTGTTTGGGCGCCGAATAATAGATAATATCCTGGTAATTGATGGGAGGATATTTCAAATTGGCCCAAGTGGGTTCTTCGGGCGCAATCCGGCTCCAGTAAGCAAAGGCTTTTAATCTCCATTCAAGCATCCATTGCGGTTCGTTTTTTTTGGCGGAAATAAAGCGAATGGTATCTTCATTCAGTCCTTTTGGTGCCTCATCTGCTTCAATATTGGTTACAAAACCGTATTTGTAGTCGCTGAGAACGGCTCTTTCAATTGTGCTGCGTTCGTCGTCCAGTACTTCCTTGTCAACAGGGGCAATTTCTGTATTCATGCTGCAAAGATACAAATCAATTTATACAAAAAAGTAGAAACGACCGATGAAATTGTTCAATAATAGTAAGAAACAAAAATACACCAGTTATAACCAGCTGCTATATAAATAGTTAAGATAGACCGCCGGAGTAGGAGGTAGTTTTTAAAAAAATTGGCAAACAAACCATACAGATACCGGCAAAATACGGCCCTTTAGACACGGGGCTATCTGGCTGTCGGTAGCCCCGTTAGGCCAGGGCTTGTTCCAGGTCGTTTAAAATATCGTCGCAGTTTTCAAGACCGGTACTGATGCGGATAAGCCCGTCTGTGATACCGGAAGCATAGCGGTCTTCCCTAGACATACCGGAATGAGACATGGACGCGGGATGCGAAATAAGGGTATCGGCGGTGCCCACAGAAACCGCCCGCACACACATCTGTAGTTTATCAATAAACTTTCTTCCGCCTTCCAGTCCTTCCTTCAGTTCAAAACTCATAACAGCACCATGCAACCGCATTTGTTTGAGTGACACGGGGTAATCCGGGTGAGCGGACAACCCATTGTAGTTAACTTTTGCAACGGCGGGATGGGCGGAAAGAAATGCAGCCACTTTTACCGCATTGCTGCAATGCAAATTCATCCTGATCTCAAGGGTCTTGATACCCTGCAAGAGCAGAAAGGCGTCAAAGGGATTGCTGTTACCGCCTAATAATTTATAGGTATCGTATACTTTGCTGTTAAAATGGGGGATGTCTTTTCCAATCAGCACGCCGCCAATGGCTGTGCCGTGCCCATTGAGGAACTTGGTTGTTGAGTGAAAGACAAAATCGACTCCGTATTTAAAAGGCTGCTGCAGGTAAGGCGTGGCAAAAGTGTTATCGGTGCTTACTTTCAGCTTGTATTTTTTGGCAAGGGCGCAAATGGCTTCCAGGTCAATACACTGCATGGTTGGGTTGGCCGGCGTTTCAATATGGATCATTTTGATCGACGGATGTTTCCTGATAATATCTTCCGCCAGGTTGGGATTACGCAGATCTCCTATCAGCGCTGTAATGCCAAATCTTTTCAGAAAGCCATATAAAAATTCATGGGTGCCCCCGTATAATGAATAGTGAGACAAAACAGCATCCCCCGTGGACAGGTTCGACAGGAACATGGTTGCCATAGCCGATTGGCCACTGGCATGCAGCAGGGCCTTTAACGGGAGCGGTGCGCCTGTTTCTGTCAAAATATTATAGGCTTCCAGTGCGGCGATTGTTTCTGCCGCGGCCTCGGTGGTTGGATTGCCAAAACGTGAATAGATAAAACCCTTTTCTTTTCCTGAAAAGCGGTTCATTCCCTGCTGGGCGCTGTCGAATGTAAAAGTGGAGGTAGCAAATATGGGCATTACATGCGCGGAACCCGTTGTTAGGTCTTGCGCGGCATGAATGGCAAGCGTACCCATCCCGGCATATTCTTCATGATTCATAATAAAATTTTGTTCCCGGTAAGGGAGTAAATGTATGTTGGCTGTCTATTTATCTTTTAGCCTTTCTTCCAGGAATTGCTGTAATATAACTGCCTGGTTATGGGCTTCATCTTTTGCGGCGTACAGCAAGGTAAGGGTAGTATGTTTTCCCACATATTGCAGCAGTTCCGTTATGGCAGTATTTTTTTTTAATTCATTTTTATATTTATCCCTGAAGGCAGCCCATTTTTCGGGTTCATGGTTAAACCATTTCCGCAGCGCAGCCGAGGGGGCCGCTTCTTTTATCCAGGTTTCTGCGTGTAAGGATTCCTTTTTAATCCCCCGCGGCCACAGGCGGTCAACCAAAATACGAAAACCATCTTTTTTTTCAACGGGTTCATAAACCCGCTTTATCCGGATTGTTGTCATGGTGGTTTGTTTATGTTGCCTGCAAAAACCGCATTATGCTTATTTCCGCATCTTCTTCATTAGCTTTCTCCCCTGCACCATCAGCCTGCGGGTTCTGCCCGGCGACGCATACAGGTGATCTTTTTGCTTCTGGCTGCTGTAAAATTCCAGTATGGATGCCGTAGTAATTACGCCTACGGATTTACGACTTTTTTTATTGTCGAGTACCAGCAGTGTATCCTGGTTGTATTTGCCCATCATTTCCGCGGCAAGACCTGCATCATCGGTCATATAAACATAGGGCAGGGCATCGGTTTCAATGATTGGGGGCGTAACCAGTTGCTCCACGTTTGTTGTCTGGAGTATATCCGGTTCGTAGGAATCGGGTGTTTGGATACCCCTGCGCTGGATCTTTTCCGTCATAATGCTACCCTTCATCAGGAAAAACGAAACAAAATAAGCGGCCGCGCAGGCGCCCATCAGGGGCAATAATCCGTTTACCTGCCCCGTGGTTTCCAACGCAAATACAATGGAGGTTAGAAAGGCCCGGGATGCGCCTGCAAACATAGCAGCCATGCCCACCAGGGCAGCTGTGGCAATATTAATTTGAAGAGCCGGAAAAAAATGCAGGGCCGATATTCCCAGCAGGGCGCCCAATGCGCCGCCAATAGTAAACAGGGGCGCCAGGGTACCGCCCGAGGTACCGCTACCCAGGGCAATTACCCAGGAAATGTATTTAAGAAAACAAAGAGAGAACAACATGGTCAGCGGCAGTGAACCCGTTAACAGGTGTTGAATATTATCGTACCCCACGCCCATGGTAAAAGGCGCGTAATAACCGGTAATACCCACGGCAATAGCGCCAATTGCCGGCCACCACATCCAGTGAATGGGTAAACGCTCAAAAAGCTCTTCTACTGCATATACTGATTTGGACACCAGGGAAGCGACAATACCCACCAGGAATCCCAGCAAAACGTATATTCCCAGGGCGCCGGTGGTAGGTGTGGGAATATTGGGCATGGCGAATACGGGCGTACTTTCAAACAGGAGCATGTGCATGCCCGCACCGGTAATACAGGCCATGGCCACCGGGATGATGGAGCGCGGTGAGAATTCAAACAATAATAATTCCACCGCAAGCAGCACGGCGGCAAGTGGACATCCGAATATGGCTGCCATACCCGCACAGGCGCCGGCGCTAAGGATTATCTTTCTTTCAGCCGGTGAAATGTGCATGGCCTGGCCTAGTAAGGACCCAAATGCGCCACCCGTTGCTATAATGGGGCCTTCGGCGCCAAAGGGACCACCCGTACCAATTGACAACGCCGCGGAAAGGGGTTTTAAAAAAGTGACGACGGGAGGAATCTTGCTGTCATCCATAATAATTTTCTCCATCGCTTCAGGTATGCCATGTCCGCGAATGGCCTTGGAGCCAAAACGCGCCATGATGCCTACCAGTATACTCCCAGCTACCGGTACCAGTACCACCAGCCAGCCCAATTGGTTTCCACCAGGAGAAACAGGTTGCAGCGAGAACCGGCCATAAAATGCAATATTTGTAATAAATGCAATCAGGGCAACCAGTACTTTAGCAAAAAAACCAATAATTACCGCGTTTAGCACCGCCTGGATACCCAGGTAAAAAACTCTTTTGTTAACCGGTGTTCTTCTGAACTCATCCTGGCTATTGTATAGCTGGTCAAACGACGGGGACACTGGTGTACTCTCATCAATTCTGGACATAATTTTTATACTCAATTAATTGCAAAAATATTGCATAAACAATGTTTTATGTAACTTTGCGGCGGTTATTTTATATTTAATATGGTTTAGGCAATGTTTTAAAGCCAATGGTGTAAAAAAAGCAGCCGGGGCATGAAAAAAGAATCCTGTAATGTAAAAAGCTGTTTTTTATGCAGCCATTGCATTCCCGAATGGAAAGAACTTATTGCGTTAAAAAAAACGACCCTTCGTTTTAAAAAAGGCGAGTTCCTGTTCAGGGAAGGAGAAAAAGTTACCGGAGTTTATTTTATGTATTCCGGCGCGGTAAAAGTGCATAAGCAGTGGGTGGGACAGAAGGAGCTGGTGCTTCGTTTTATAAAAGCCGGCGATATGCTGGGACATCGCGGGCTGGCAGCCGGAAATTTATACCCGGTATCGGCCACAGCGCTCGAAGACACCCGGGTCTGTTTTATATCCAGTAGCTTTTTAGAAGCAACGCTTAAATCGGATCATGCTTTTACCTACCGGCTCATGCAGTTTTATGCCGCGGAAATGCAAAAAGCAGAGATGCGCATGCGTAACCTGGCGCTTATGGAAGTAAAAGGCAGGATAGCAGGGACCCTGCTGGAATTGCTGGAAGTGTTTGGCACCAATAAAAATGAATACATTGCGGTGGCGGTAAACCGACAGGATATTGCGGGGTATGCGGGCACTAGTTATGAAACGGTTTTCAAGTTCTTAAAAATGCTGACAAGCGCCGGCATCATCAGTGCTGCCGGAAAAAGCCTCCGGGTAAACAACACTGATAAGTTGCGGGCATTTATAAAAAATGCCCGCTAGGGGCAACACTATTTATCAATATTAAAATACACTTTATGGAAAAGGATTTTCCGAAACCAGTTTTTTACCGATCATTTATGACCTGTGTTTTTGCCGGCCTTATCGGCACCGTGCTTTGTATGTTTTTCAATGTGACTTTTGTTTCCATCATGAGATTCCCGTTGTCCTCCATCATCAATGTATCGACTCTTATTTTTGCCGTTAATATTACTTTTTCCGTTATCGGGATATTGTATTATGTGTTTTTGACTTCCTTCAAAAAGGGAGAAACCGTTTATATTGTCCTTTTTCTGTTGTTGACGGCCTTCCTAATCTGGAAGATACAGGGATTTCAGCGTACAGACGATCCGGTAATAAATACAAAATTCAGGTACCTGTCATCAGGCATTGTTATCATCCTGGGTGTGCTGGCCGCGATTGTGATTCCCTTTCTTTACCGCAGCAAAAAATTTGACGAGTATGTTTTGTAAATGATAAAACTGATTTTAAAACAACATGCCTTCTGATGAGGGCTTGTTGTTTTAGAAGCTGGTTCTCATTTTATTTCCTCCATGTAAAAACCATTGTTAACCATTGCTGCTATACAGGCTTTATCATGCAATGAAATAGTTCGCAATTGTTATGGGTATTGAGTGGGGGGGAACTTAGAAAAATGGCTTTAGTTGAACCATCTGTGCAAACTAAGCTCTTCTTTACAGACAACCTACCGCAGTATTCGCATTCAAGAGTTACACCTACTCCAACATCGGTTAGCGAACTTGATATGCTATCTTTAATCTGCATTTTATCAGGGGAATACCCCTGCTTACTAATTTTTTTCAAGTCAAACCGGCTAAATCTCCATGACTCCAATATTTCGAGCACACTAGAAACTTCCGCCCTAACTTTTACGAAATATAAAAATACTATCCTTGATGGTAACGGGCATCTCATTTAATAAGCTGAACCCTACCATGATTTAACAGGTCTTAGCTGAAGAATCAGCCAAAATTAAAAAGGGCTGTCTCATCATCTATGAGACAGCCCTTTTTTACGATTGTTTCTACTACCGCTCACCTGCGTGCGGGGTTATTCTACTATGATCCTGCCCTTCATAACCGGATGCAAGCTGCAGAAATAATCCGAACTTTCCGTTACAACAAGTGTCCAGTATTCTCCTGTCTTAAGTGGTGAAGATGTCCAGCGCCTGCGCTTCGCCTCGGTAACATCATGCGTTACAATGTCTTCATTGACAAAAACCACTTTATCGCCTTTCTTTACTTTTAATTCCGATGGTTCAAACTTCATTTGCCTGATTTCAACCTTATACAGCGCCGGCTGTGCTGTCTTTTTTGCCGTTGTATCGGGCCGGACGGCCGGCTCACCGGGACCTGAGGAACAACCGCTTGTTGCCAGCTGAATAAACAATATACCCGAAACAATAAGCGCCGCGCATGATATCCTGTAAATTTTCATTATTTCATCGTTTTTTGAATCATTTCAGCGTGCTCAAGATGCGCCTTTAAAGCGGGTACAACATTCTGCAACAATTGCTTTAATTCCGCATTCTGGGACTGTGGTATTAAAAGACTTTCCACCGCCGAAATAACGGCCTTGTGGTAAGCCACTTCGTTGTTGATATAGGCTTTGTCAAAAGCATGTCCTGATTTGGCACGAAGGCTTTTCTTCGTGGCCTCTGCATCGGCTGATAATTTTTTACTAACGGCATTGTCTTTTGGAGTAACGCCCAATTTTTTAACCAGCGCTACCGCCTGATCAATAATAGCCTGGTGATCTCTGGCCATCGTTGCTGCAAACTTCAACACTTCGGCATCCTTTGATTTCTTTGACGCGATGGACGCATAGTTGATATCAAGCTGGTTGGCTGTTACGGCCACAGAGGCAATTTCGGGGTCCGACAGCTTCGGGCTCTGCGCAAGAACAGGTTCGGTAACAAATAAGGCGGCTAATACGGCAACTGCCGCAAGGGCGGGAATAGCTTTGAAGATTTTCATTTTTCTTTTTTTATTTTTATGATTTAATTAAGCGGGCCGGTGACTATACGATTGACCGGGCCGCGTTACGCGTAGCAGAAAGCATTGCCAGTACAAAGGCCCCGATGGCCATTACCAAATCACGAACGGCCACATCAAAAAAATGTGCCCCAACCAGCAAGCTTAACGCAATAAGCACCAGCCAGGCCGTTACCACAATGGCCCCCACACGCGGGCGTATAAAAACCAGGAGGCCAGCGGCTATTTCAATTACGCCGACAATACTCATAAAAGTACCTGCACTAAAAGGCAGCATATTGGTAAGCGGAGCGCCCAGGTAGTCTTTCCAGCTGGTAAGCAGGTTGGTAAACTTGTCGAGCCCCGCAACTATCGGCAACAGTCCGTAGGTGTATTGAAGGATTTTTTGTGCGGTACCTATTTGTTTTGCCTGTTGAATAGCCATATCCATAATTTGTCCGGTTTTGATGATAATTTAAAAATTAACCGCGTTGCCCATAGCAGTTAGAGTAGGCAATTCCAAAAAGGTTACAAAAGAAATTATCGTAGGTTTGTAACCTTAAGGGCAGCGCCCGCTCTAATCAGGGTCTGAAGACTATATGGACAACCAGGAGACAATTCCGTTAATGGTCATTTCTGATAATGAACTCATCACCAGGATACTGCAAGGAGAGAAGCAGCTTTATGCGGTGATAGTAAGGCGTTATAACCAACGCCTGTATCGAATTGGCATGTCGATCATCAATGATGACGCCGAAGTGGAAGACGCCATGCAGGTGGCTTATATCAATGCTTACGAGCACCTCGACAAATTCGCCTTTAAAGCCAGTTTTGCCACCTGGCTTACAAAAATACTTATCAATGAAAGCCTGCTGCATTTAAAGAAAAGAGCGCGTTCCGTTAATATGAACGAAGAAATTATGGATAAAGAGATCTATAATCAACATGGTTCCATTCAAACCCCTGCCGCAACAATGCTGAATGGAGAACTGAAAGCAATACTGGAGGAGTCTATCCGCCAACTGCCGGAAAAATACCGGACCGTATTTGTTATGCGGGAAATTGAAGGCATGAATACCGCGGAAACGCAACAGTGTCTTGGCATCAGTGAAGTAAATGTAAAAGTCAGGCTAAACAGGGCAAAAACTTTACTCAGACATACGCTTGGCCATTTTTATAAAAAGGAAGATATTCTTCATTTTCACTTGAGCAGGTGCGATCGGATTGTTGACCATGTAATGGGCCGCATCTAAAGTCCTTTTCATTTTACGCGGCGCAGGTACGGGGAAAAACATCCACATGAAAAGAAGACGGTAGCCGTTTTTCGCCGGGTTATGACAGATACTCCTTATGGCAGGCTTTTAGATAATCTACTGGTATAAAAAATATGCATTATGAAACTTGTTGAAAAAAGCCTTTTTTCGTTGCTGGCGATGGCCATTATGGCGATCTTTATGACGGGTTGCGTGGAACACCGGTACTATCGTGAACACCAGCGTCATACCCCTCGATATTACCATCGTCATCACATGCCTGAGCCAAGGGTAGACATCAATATCCACAACTAATAATAGTCTTCTGATAAAAAAGAGGCCTGTCGTGAAATTGCAACGCAATTAACGATGGGCCTTTTTTATGCCCGCTATCAA
>JBDTVE010000254.1:0-15744 GCA_040007355.1 Bacteroidota bacterium
GATATTGTTGCCTTTTTGGGTGTAACGGCCCCAATCGGGCTTTGCAAGTTTGCTTGCACCGCTGCCATAAATGCTTTCGCCATTTTTTTCAATCCATTTTCCTACTTCCGATAAAATGCGGATACTTTCGGCAGGGATATTGCCTCTTGCATCTGGACCAACATTTAACAGCATGTTGCCGTTTTTGCTAACGCAGTTTACCAGTGAATGAACAATAAGCTCCGGTGTTTTCCAGTTTTTGTCGTGTTCATTATACCCCCAGGAATCGTTTAGTGTTAAACAGGTTTCCCATGGTATTGGGTTGTTGTATTTATCAACAAGTGGTATATCCGGAATACCCTGTTCTGGTGTTTCAAAATCTCCCAAACTGCTCATACTTCTCATTTTTGATGAACTTCCTTCATGAGTTTCCAGCCTGTTATCCAAAATTATTTCAGGTTGATAGCTACGTACCATTTTAACCAGTTCCTTGGCTTTCCACTTTTCACCACTGTATCCGTCAAAAGAATAATCGAACCACATGATATCGATTTTTCCGTAATTTTTTACCAGTTCCTCCACTTGTCCATGCATATATTTAAGGTAATTATCCCACTTAAATGATTGTTTTGAATAAGCGGTGTCATCACGTTGCGGATGATTGCCAACATTTGGATAGTCTGGATGATGCCAGTCAATGACGGAATAGTAAAGGCCCACCTTAATGCCCTCTGCACGAAAGGCATCGAGGAATTCACGAACAATATCACGTCCGTTAAATTGTTTGCTTAATTTATAATCCGTTAGTTTGCTATCAAACATGCAAAACCCATCGTGGTGCTTGGCGGTAAGTACAGCGTATTTCATACCAGCCGCCTTGGCTACTTTTGCCCATTTCTTTGCATCAAAATCTGTCGGATTAAAAGCGTCTATGTACCGCTGGTACTGTGCGGTCGTAATTTTTTCAACAGACTTCACCCACTCGCCTCTTGCCGGTACAGCATAAGCACCAAAATGGATGAACATGCCAAAACGGTCATTGCGCCACCATTCCGTTCGTGCCATCACCTGTTTGTAATTATCCATATATTCTTTCAGAGGACTTTGCTGTGCTGAAAGCCTGGTTAACACGAACAATAATAGAACTGGAAACAGGATTACAGATTTTTTCATTTTATGTTTTTAATATTGATCAATGAGGTAGTAAAAATATCAATTACCAAGGTTCAAACTTTAGTTCCCGCCATTTACAATAACACTAATAGGTGCTGCCATTTGCCACCATTAATGTGGCATAAGCTGCTTTGTCGCCTATTTCAATGGTAGATTCAACAAGTTTTTGTGTCGAATCGGATGTCTTAAAAGTAAAGGGATGCATTCCGCAGTATTATGTCTTGTTTTTCGCCTGCAACCCGTTTACTGTCCAACAAAAATGCGGCAACAGATTAGCTATTAACAAAGTAGCTTTTTTAATTTTTTTCAGTTGACATTTTCGTTAAGATGGTATTATCCCCTTAGAAAATAACTTTATCTAAGTATAAATTCTCATCGGTATAATTGCTGTCCGTTTCAATTTTTCAATCAAATATTTCAATCGGGAAGTTAGGTTAACTAAAAAGATTCAAGTCGGCATTATTACAGTGCAGTACAGTACGGCATGGTTAGTTTGTTAAATGAAGTAATTAGGCAATGTATTTTCCGATGCTGTTATTAGCATTGTTTATCAATGTAGCCTATGCAGGCAAAAGGGGTTACGGTAATCATTGCACCATATTGTCTTTCAAGGCAGGAGAATCAATTCCCCAGCACAACGATATTTTTCCCGACCGTATGTTTGATGGTAAGAACTCCACCCTTTTTAAGTGATTGCCACATCCAGCCATCTGAATGAATATCGCTAGTTTCTTTCAGCGTTTTTCCGTTTACCTTGATTGTTTTTGGCTTTGTTGTTAATCTGAACTTCTCTAACGATCCATTATCAAAAACTGAATAATTGATTTCATTTGGCTGATATGTGATTTGTTTAACGATTGAAGAAGATCGTAACAAATGATCGGAATTATCGGGAGCCAACTGCGGTGCAGCGGCCATTGCACGAAGGTAATGTCGAACGTAATCACCATACCCATCAGTCAACCATATCCTGCTATCCGGAGACGGGTAACGATTTTTGCCATCGACATCAACCATGTAAGTAGCCCAGTTTAACTGGCGAATTGAATTCCGCGCATAAGTTGTATCACCCGTTTTTTCCCAATACATTAATTCCACTGAGGCCTGTCTCGATGAATGGCTGTTTCCAGGGACACGGTAAACAGTTTGCTCATTAGTGCAAATAACACCATAGTTTAAATATTTCTTATTGCCAAGGTTTGTATGGACCCATTTAAAAATATTATTTACTGTTTCTTTCCAATTTGGGTCTAATTCCGGATGTTCAATGATATACATTGCATAGGTAATTGCATTTATCTGGGTGTCAGACCATCCACTTATATCTTCAAAAAACGGACCCCATTTATTTGTCTTGGAAGGATAGTTTTTCAGCCAAGCGATTGTTATATCAAAAGCCTTTTTGTATGCATATGTATTTCCTTCCTTCAATTCTATAAGCCCTGTAAATAATCCCAGCGTACTGGTCCAAAAAGTAGTGTATGTTGATTTATTAATTTTAGATTTGGTATTGCCTCCAATCTCACCAGTTTTTGCATTTACTTTGAATGGCCATGGCGAGTCGTTATCATCACCAGGCTGCACTTTAGTAGCCAGGGTGTTTGCTATATTTATAGCGGCAGAGAGGTATTTTTTATCGCCGGTTTTTTTATAAAGTTTAACCAATTCAAACCCGAATGAACCTGCTTTATCAAGCTGCAAGAATCCTTCGCCAAGCATCATATCACCATTGTACTCACCCGAGTGAGGATTCAGGTTATTAGGATAAGGCAAAAAGGGCCACTCGCAATCAGCCGAGGATAATGAATGTTCAAGGTAATAGTCTGCGATGTACTTCATATCTTCTAAAACCGCCTCATCGCCTGTATAATTGTAGAACAAATCCCACGAAGAAAGCGCCATCATAAACTGGTCGCCACCTATGCCGGTTGTATGGTCATGCCCAGAACGCCAGATCATGTGGTTAATGTAATATTTAAGTCCATTAGGGCAAGTTTCCATATTCTTCCAAAAGTTCCAAACCAATTTTATAACATGGTCGTAAGATTCACCCGGATTAGACGAAAACCAGGGCAGAATATCCCCATTTTGATCGGTGTGAACCGGATGATAGCTGATCGTATCTGCTACTACTACATCTGTTTTCGCATGGAGTAAATCATCAGGCAAACCCTGATAGGGAGTTGTAGGTTTATTGGGACGTTCTGTTATTATTGCGAAAAGAACAAGGATGAAAATTACTGATTTTTTCATTTTTATTTATTTTTTAGTTAGGTTGTAATCGTTAATCAGCACTGTATCGCGCAAATACACAACGGTGACAAGTTCCTGCCTCGTTCCGACAGCTGAACTGAAAATCATTGCAACGATTAACATGAAAAGTGCTTTCTCATTTGTAGTTGGATTAGTTATTGAGCAACTACTAATTCATTTTCACAGGTATTTTTTTGCGGCTTTGAAGTCAGGCTCATGAAATGAACATCAGGATAAATACTTTAATAACGTTTCATCATAGAATGATTCATAATTACCAAACCGACATTTGCTCATTGGTTACATCGGACGCCAACGCGAACACTAACTCGTTTTCGAATCACTTCAATATTCTCATTATTTACATTTATTGGCTGTTTGTTGCAAATTATATTGATTTTTTTTCTTTCGGCCTTTTCAAAAAGCTGTAATTTTTCTATTTCTTTCACTACTTGACAGTAACCTCAGTGCTTGCATCAAAAGCAGGAATCTCGACTAATTGCTGATCAATCTTCCCCTTCCTATCTGAAAATACATATAAGTATGATTTTACATCGGTTTTGCCTGTTAGTTCAATTTTTAAATTATCGTTGGATTTATCTGTTTCAATTTTACCAAGTTTCGAAGTTTTAGTAGCCCTAACAATCTTTAAAGCTTCATCCATTGTAAGGTAAATGGGGTTGTAGCTTTTTATTCCTTCTGTGACCAACTGGATTTCACGATCCCAGTTTTCTGGTTTTATCTTGTATATGAAGTCTGTTTCATGCGTAAACAGAACAGGCAAAGCCATGCTATTCAACGCCCTTGAAAGTTGATTAATACCCCGATTTACCGTAGCTTCAATATTGTTGTCGGGAGCCCATTCGTAACCAGCATTATCCCTGATTTCGGTAAGGCAACTAAAGAACCGTTGCCCGCTAATTTCAGTAAAATCGGCATAATACACCGGGTTGGTTCCCCTTAATTTGCGTGAAGGATTGTTGGTGCTGGTACCTGGCTCTTCATGGAGGCGAAAAGGACCTTGTTTTATCCAGGGAATGGAGTCGTTCCAGGGCATGTCGATGGCTTTGTTCTGGCCAATAAATTCAATCTGCCAATTGCGTGCAACATGCTCAATTACATTGGCCCCAACCTCGTACCAGTGGGGAAGAAGGTAGATCGATTTTGGTAAAGGCTTATTATCTTCATACCATTGGTCAACGGCGTCCAAACCACGTTTTGCTTCTTCATCGCTCCAAGGTTTGAAATGCTGATGATCGAAGTAAATGAATTCATCGTATTCGGTCTCCCGTAAAGGCAATGATTTAGGGTTGTAATAAAACGGGATATTTAAATACCCCGTTTCGTTATTGGAATACGAATGGTTGTTGGCTTTCTCACCAGTATTTCTCGGAGGCCTCCCAAAAGCGTGAGGCGACGCAGTTGCCTGTCCGGACTGAATGTACCCCCTAAGTTCCGTTACGGCTTTCGGGTTTAGGTTATAAATGAACAAACTAAGCCACGGTTTGAGTTGGTACTTGTTGCAAGTATTTATCCAATACAAAGGATCTTTCTGCCATATTTCGCCTCTGCCAGCCACATCGTCAACCCTCATGGTAACAATTGGAGGCAATCCTCTCATAACAAATGGCTTACGGGCCGCCCATACGAAGGAGCGCCACAAACAATCGTCAAGTCCCATCAATGGTCCCAGAAATTTGGTTTGCATCCATTCCATTGAAGTAAATACTGCAACACGATTTCCATTTGTTTCTGTTACCAATAAAAGTGGGCGACCGTTTTTAAAAACCAAAGGCACGGATTTTTCAACGGAAACGGTTGCAATTGGAAAAGATTGAAAGCACTGAACTGTATCCGACTGATCATGTAATGAAGTGATGAAATGGTTGGTATTGAAAGTAATGAACCCTTTGGAATCTAAAGGAATTATTTCTGAAGTGGCGACGCCATTCCAGCCAGGATCAAATGAGACTAATCCAGCCCCGAGTTTTCGTATTTTCGCGATGATCGGATCGGCAAGATGACTGTTAACCATTGGGTGAGCGAGGATGATGAGGGCATAGTCGTTTTCACGGGCAGGGATATTTTTTTCGTGAATATCAAGAATATCGTAGGTTATGCCGAAATGATCGAGGTAGGGGATAAGATATTCTGTAGCAAATTTCGAATTAGGATCGGAACGATCGATGAGCACGAGGGTTCTAGCGTCATTTCCCTTTTGGCATGCCACAAAGAGGAAGATCACGCTAAGTATTAATAGCAGATTTTTAAAAGTTTTCATATTTCAAAAGATTAAGTATTATTATTTACTTATTATGTAAAAAAAATTATTTCAAAGTTCCTGTAAAACGAACTGTAGAAGGATCGGTAGCGCCATAAGCAGTCTTTGTTTTCTGATCAAAATAAATAATGGCAGGATGACCAATATTTACTTTATTTTGATCTAAAACGACTACATGCCCGAGCTTTTCTAAGCTTAGCCAAGTGTCCTGACTTAAGCCTTCCCTGATGGCAAGTGTACGTTTTGCCGGCAGTGCTTCATTCCTGTTGCTCGAAGGTTTAAAAGAACTTTGAAACGAATTGGTATTGAACCGAGGAATAGTAACCGCATCATACGGGCTAATATTGAATTCTGCAATTGCAAGAAATAGATTAAGTGCATTTTGATCCTGAGTATCACCACCTTCAAGGCACATGGATAGAAATGGTTTTCCGTTTTTAAGTACAATAGTCGGCGAAAGCGTAACTCTTGGCCGTTTCCCCGGCTCTATGCAATTGGGATGGCCTTTGAGCGTATTAAAGCTTTGAAGCCTTGTTCCGTGGGCAATGCCAGTGCTTCCCCCTGTTCCTGCACTGGATCCCCATCCGCTAGGCGAAGCAGCCACCATGTTTCCCCATTTGTCTATTACACTACAAATTGTGGTGCCTCCCATAACGCTCATATAAGCACCTTTACCAAGCAATGCTTTCATATTTACAGGATCGCCCGGCCGGCATTCATCAGAGGCTTTGTTTAGGTCTATTAGCGGATAACGAAGCTTTGCATATTCATCGGAAAGTAAGTTTTTTAAAGGCACTTTTACAAACAAGGGATCGCCATAATAAGTATCCCTGTCTGCAAGTGAAAGCTTTAAGGCTTCCGTAACGATATGGATATATTCCGGCGACAGGTAGCCGTATTTTTTCAGGTCGAAGTTTTCTATCAGTTTCAATGCCTGAAGCATAACCGGACCCTGTGTCCAGGTATTTGCTTTATAAACTGAGAGTCCTTTGTAATTAATTGTTACAGCATCTTCCACCTCAGTCACGTGTTTGGCAAGATCTTCTTTGGTCAAAAAGGAGCCATTAGCTTTATACCACGCAACCAGAGAGTCGGCTATATCGCCCCGGTAAAAGCGGTCGGCTACCGCCTGAAGTTTTTGAGTTCGGTCGCCATTAAAATTCTGTTCGGCCTCAATTAATTTTCTGAAAGTTTTGGCAAGGCTGGAATACCAAGAGGTGTCAGTTGAATAATCTGTTTGCGAATATTTTATAAACGACGATACTATTTTGCCGCTTTCAAGCAATTTTAAAGTTGGGGCAACGGTCTCCGCAAAGCTTAAATTGCCATATAATTTCAATGCTTTTACACAAACATCAACCACCGAAGGAACCAATGCAGCCTTAATTTCGCTCGACGGAATCCCGTTTTTCATGTACCACTCTATGCCTTCCTTGCTTAAAGGGGCTTCTCCGATGCCTGAAAGCACTTTCACTTGTTGTGATTTGGCATCGTAATACATGAATGTGACCTCTCCCCCGATATTAAAGCGGAGAAAATCGGTGACGGACTCGGCCAGAATAATTGCAACTGCAGCATCGGCCGCATTCCCTCCTAATTTAAGCATGTTAAGCCCGGCTTCGACTGGTGCTTTCTCACTTGCCGCTACAACGCCTTTCTTTCCCTGACTATGATAGCTAAAATTTTGAGCAAATAAAGCTAATGGAAAGATGCAAAAAATGATGATAGCTATTTTTTTCATACGATGGTTGAGTTAGTTAGAAATTGGGACTTTTATTGAACAATTAAAATCTTATTTCCTCCCGAATAGTATATTTTGGGGATGTCTCCTTTATCCAACGGCTTCCCATGTTTACTGTTCCGGTAGAAGCTTTCCAAGGTGAGATTTCCGTCACTTTTTCAAATATTGCCTAATCTTTTCTTTTCAAAATAATCTTTGCTTTTGCTACATTCCGAATTGGATAATATTCGATGGAACCATTGTTCCTATCCCGTTTTTCGAGGTTGGCAGTCCCCCTGATCTTGGCATATTTAATAATGATCGTTCCTGCATCGGGCACCACATTGAATTGGACGGTATCCTTCTCATTTACGAAGGGCACATCGATGTTCCCCTGACTAATTGAACGGATTTTTCCTGCCGGATTTTTCATTCTTATTGTAAGCGGCTGGTTGAAAACAGCGTTATCTCTCAGTGTATCTGTTAAATTAAGTTTTAGCGATTCGGCGTTTTCACTAATTACCTCAAGTTTTTGGCAATGCCTTTCTTTGTGGTAACAAAAAGCTTCCTTAAAAGTGGTAATCCACAACCGCCCTTTTTTTTGTTCAAGCGCATTTAATTGTGCTTCAAAATTATTGATACTGGTACTTATCCACTCGCCACCAATTCCATGATAACAGGTAACATACCAGCCATGGTGTAAAATAGCTGCATCAAGAATTGAATTGAATTCCTGTATGTCAGGACCGAAATCATTTATTATTTGCGATCCGATTTTAAAATAATTGTCGTTTGTGAAAGGCTGCGGGCCCCAGAATTCCAGATTGAATGGGTAAGGCGAAGAGCCAACGTCACGTGCTCCAATACAGTAATTCAATAGGATAGAATGAATATTTTGTTCGCTGTTTATGACTTTGCCAACGCCCCCTCCGGGATACGCAAATGTGACTGGAAAACGATTTTTGTTATTTAGCCCGATCAGCTTACGTGCGCCTCCTACTTCTTCTTTTATTTGAGCATCGTTAAGTGTCGGAAGTGAGGGATGGGTTTGTGTATGGTTTGCAATCTCGAAACCATTGTCGCAGGCTTTTACCAGATCATCCCAATTGGTAATCTTGTTCGTTTTTACAAAGAATGTTGCGGAAAATTTCTTTTGCATTAACATTGGAATGGCATTATTGATTTGACTACTCATCCAGTCATCAAGCGTGAGAGAAACTGCAGCGTCCTTGTTATTAAGCCAGGGAGTTACTCTGTATTTTACCGTATAGTTCTGTGAAAAAAGTATTGCCGACATGGCAACAGCTGCCAATAATAGTACTATTTTTTTGCTTTTCATTTTAAACGGATAATTAAAGATTATTTTTTGTTCCAATTTTTTTTACCAGCCGATAGAAACCTGTTTTCCTTTGTGATTCACTTTCAACACTCCACCCACAGCTAAGGATTCCCATCTGTACCCTTCGGCTTTGGGATCGGCAACCTCCTGCAGGTTCACCCGTTCACAGGTGATTTTTTGCGGTTTTGAAGTCAGCCTCAATACATCTGTCGCAGCACCAAAGGTTGTGTAGCGCACCTCTTCAGGCTTATATTTGATAGTTTGAACGACGGAAGTTGAGCTTAAAAGCCTGTTTTGATCCGAAGGTGCGAGTTCGGGCATAGCGGCCATTGCACGCAGGAAATGGCGCACGTAATCCCCGTAACCATCCGATAGCCAAATATCATCGTGCGGGTACTGGTTCTTCCCGTCGAAGTCAACCATGTAGGTTGCCCAGTTAAGCTGATGGATCGCATTCTTTACAGATGACTGGTCGCCGGTCAGTTCGGCATATTGTAATTCAGCCGATGCCTGACGCGATGTGTGGCTGTTGCCCGGTACGGCGAATGCCGTTTGCTCATTCACAACTATCACACCGTATTTCTGCCACGTTTTGTTCCCCAGTTTTTGGTACACCCAACTGAATATTCCTTTCACCTCCGACTTCCAGTTTGGAAAATATTCCTGATGGTTCATCATGAACTGTGCAAAGGTAATGGCATTGATTTGCGTCTCGCTCTTTCCCACAATATCTTCGAAAAACGGACCCCAGTGATTGTTCTGTAATGGATATTTTTTCATCCATGCCAATATTGTATCGAAAGCTTTTTGATATTCGGCCGTGTTGCCTTTTTTCAACTGAATCAATCCTAAAAACAATTCCATGGTGCCCGACCAATTGGTGGTATAATCAAACAATTGTACCTGCTTTTCAATGCCGTCTTCATTCGTGATCATACCTTGTTTGCCTACCAAAGCATTCACTTTAAAGGGTAAAGGAGATACGGTCTCGTTGCCCGAAATGATATACTTTGCGAGCGTGTTGGCAATTTTTACAGCAGTTGACATATAAATACCCGTAGGGGTTTGACCATGACTGCCTGTTCCGATAATTTTGTAAAGATTAATTAGTTCATTGCCAAAAGAGCCAGCTTTGTCGGGTTGCGTATAGTTCCTCCCAATGACCATATCGCCGTCGTAAATTCCTGAATATGCCAGTGTGTTGTATGGATAAGGCAAGTTGGGCCAAATGGCAGTGGAAGGCGAAAGGCTATGGCTAAGATAATAATCAGCAATGAATTTCATGTTCTCCTTAATCCTTTCGTTGCCGGAATACTGGTATAAAAGGCGCCACGAACTGAGCGCCATTTCAAATTGTGAACCAGCCACTCCTCTTGTGTCATTCACGTCAGCTTTCCATACCTGATGATTCATGTAGTAGGGAAGCCCGTTAAAGTCGGTTCGCATGGTATCCCAAAAATGCCAGGTTGCGTTAATCACAAAATCGTATGACTTTCCGAGATCGGTTGAATACCAGGGGATAATTAAGCCATCTTTGTCGGTATGAATAGGGTGATACATCAGCGAGTCAGATTTATTCTGACCAGTTACCCTATCACAGAGTCCGATGAATAAAGAAAAAATAACAAAAATGCCTAGTGTTTTTTTCATCTGAGTATAAATATTTAAGAATTTTTAAAATTTTCGATACACTGACTCTTATTTTGATGATGTAAACCATTGAAATTTTCGTGTTGATCCTATCCCGTTACGAATATTGCTGGTTATTCTTAAAAATTATGTTTCCTGGTTTCCTATCACTCTTAGCTAACTATATCAATTTTTACAGTCGCAGGTTTCAGCCCTTTAGATTCAGCCTTTACCGTGAATGAGCCGGCAGCACCTTTGTCTGCTTTTATAATCACAAGGTACATGCCGTTATATGCTTTTTTATATGACGCCTGAAACGAATCATGACTTGTAGCATCTCCATTGTCAACTGCCACTATTTTTCCTGGGCCTTCCACAATGAAATTCACAAGGTTATTGCTTCGGGGAACCATCAGCATATCCTTATCTTCAATTTTAATGGTAATAAAGATCAGGTCGCTTCCATCGGGTTTAACTGCGGGCCTGTCGGCAGAAGCAGAAAGAAGTGAAGGTTTGCCGGTTGCTTTTGCTACATCTTCAGCCCACTTTTCGCCATTTTTGTATGCCACTACTTTTAATTCACCTGGCTGATATACTAAATCTTCCCATTTGAGGCGATATTCGTACTGATCTTTCTTTTTCCGCCCAAGCGATTTGCCATTCAGGAATAGTTCTGCCTCATCTCCTGACGTATAAACATAAACGGGTATAACCAGGCAATCCCTGAGCCCGTAAAACGACATAATTGCAAAGCGCTAACACCAGTATTAATAAACAGCGAAGAGATTTTTTTTTTCAATTATTTCTTTCTTGTTTAATATATCTGCTTAAAATCTAGTTTTCAAAAACTAGTTGCCTCTTTTCTCTTACTCAGGCTTATCTCCATTTACTATGATTGCATATTGCATTTATTTAAATGTGACAATTATTCTGTTTTTGCTCTGTTTACCATTTACAACAGCATATCGTGAGTCATTAACCTTATCGATTGTAACTACAGTTTTTTGTCCGTTTATTGTGGCTGATGCCGATTTGAATGATGCCGGAACAGGAACTCTTACAGTAAACTTGTTGAATTTTCCTGAAGTTATCAATTCAACCTGATTGGCCTGTTTATTAAAGTTATACTGATATTTTACCTGATTACCATCACCATTATACCCAACGTCTACAGTTGTCTTCTCAACACCGGCAAAATACCAGCGCGGTGAAATTTCTACATCGTTGAACATGACTCCCTTATCTACCACTCCTGCCAGGCCTTCTACCAGGGCGCTTACAAATGCTGCCTGACCCCAAACAGCAGGAATTTCTTCGGACTGTGAAGTACCATCGAAATTAAGACAGCCCGGGAGTTTGCGATTATTTTTATTTAAAAGAAGGTCAAGTTTTTTAAGTTCTTCAACAGCATAGTATTCATAGCCATTATGAAAAGCAGCTTTGGTAAGCTCGCCACCCACCAGTGGAAGTATTGCGCCATTCATGTAAAAGCCCACCTTAGAACCACCAAAATCCGGTTCAATAAATGGGTAAATTCCATACCATGATGCGATAGACTTATCCTTTGTTTTTTCGTAAATCTCCTGATATGTTTTTATTATGGATGCTGACATTTCATTTGTTGGTGCGCCCCTGTTCATTGTATAGGTATTGGACAGGCTGATAGAATTAATAGGATCTGTTTTGATAAATGCAGGAACCGGCTCCTCAGGAACAAAATGTGAATAGAATTTCCCATTCCAACATATACGGTTTAACCTGTCTCTGAAAAGATCTCCCTGCAGATTCCACTCGTTTGATTCGGCAGTCTTCCCGATTGCTGTGAAAAATTCCGAAAGTTGCTTACAAGCCTGAAACATGCCACTGTTGTCGCCTTCCATTATTCCCTTTGGGGTTTTTTCGGTATTCCCTATATGAATCAGCAGGGCATCCGTTCCGGTAAGTCCAGCAGGTCCGGCTGTGTAATCCCATGTATCAATGGAGTAGGGCCGTTTAACAAGCAGATTTTTACTCGACCAGCGCAAAGGATCTGACATTTCATATTTCATACCCTTAACCATCGTTGGCAGCCATTTGCGTATAAATGCTGTATCGCCTGAAGATTTCCAGTAAGTGTATACTCCTTCAATAACAAGATATTCAACGTCAGCTTCAATAGGCATTCTAAAAAACCAGTTCTGATTATTTACATCAATGAAGAAGAACTGAGGATCAAAGACATTTGCAAAATACATTTCCCCAACGCTCCTGTTTTTATATGACCTAACATAGTCGTAATACATTCCTTTCGGAGATTGTCGCCCCATGAAAAAATCAAGATAACTAGAGAGGTCCTTGGCCCAGTATTTATGAGCTTTCATGGTATGAACATGATCCCGTATCCACCCAACAAAAATAGTTCTCTCTTTTCCATCAAGGGTAGTTTTATGGTAACCATTACCAGTAAGATCAGTCTTAAGGTCTGCAAGCATCTTACTATATATACCGGCATCGTCGCTAAAAACTGTCTGGGCCTTAATTATCTGACTAAGAAGACATAAAGTCACTAATAAAGTTAAAATTCTTTTCATCTTTTTTTTTGTTAAAATACGCGTTAAAAATCATGTTCAGAAATGTCTACCCACCGCAACAAGTATGCTGATATACTCCTTAGCGGTCTGCCTGACATTAGTTGTTGGCTATTTTGTATCGAATTTATTATTGTCATCAATAACAGTGAACTTATTTGATGTTGTTACACTGATCTTGTCTGTGTCGCTGCTATTTGTAAACTTCATATTTTCACCATCCCACCATAGTTTTCTCTTAAGATCCTGAAGTGGTACTGCCAGAACCATGGCAACCATTTCATTTAATGGTCTGCGTGTCCGAAATGATGACGTGCATTATATGCTGGTTCTTCTTTACTTTCATAATAAACCTAATATTTTTTCTATCTAAGATTTTCTATTTAAAACGAAGGTTTTTTAAATACTCTGCGCTGATTTTCAGACTCTCAAGGCCATTAACCGCATTGTCTCTTTCAACAAAGTAATGTTCAATTCCCTGTGTAGCAGCTTCGGAGAATATTGAAGGGAAATCAATTATGCCTTTTCCAACATCAGCAAATGATTTTTCTTCATTCATATCTTTAACATGAAATATTTTAACACGGTTTTTATATTTTTTAAGTAGTTGAACTGGATCACCGCCTCCTTTTTTTACCCAGTAAATATCCATTTCGCATTTAACCAGATCTTTATCGGTATGTGTCAAAATATAATCGTAAGGCAATCCTTCTTCCATAGGAATAAACTCCTTATCGTGGTTATGCCAGCATAAAACAAGGTTGCGTTTCTTACAAACTTCTCCTATCTGGTTGAGTATTTCCGCGGTTATTTTGCAATCTTCCAGTTTAAAGGGACCACCAACAAACCATGGCCAGTACAGTACTGCATACTTAAGATCTATTGCATTCAATGCATCGAGCGATTTATTTACCACATCCATGTCTTTCGAAAGCTTTACCTGACCGGCAATCGGTTTTATACCTATCTGTGAGCAATATTCTAGAAAAGTTTGCTCAGATTCTCCGAGGAATCTTCCGATTTCAATTTCGGTATAGCCATATTTAACTGTTTCGCTTAGTGCGGCTTTCCAGTCGGTTCTCAGATCTCTTCCAATTATACCGGAGATATATCCAATATGCTTCAGCTTTTTATGTCCTTCTTTTCCAAAGGCAAGCAAAGGGTTGGCTATCACAGATGCTGCTGCGCCAACAGTCAATGTCTGAACAAATTTTCTTCTTGTAACCATTTTGATATTTTTTAGATTTTGAAATTTTTTATTTAACCAGTTAAGCCATAGGTTTAAATTTTGTGTCCATAATCACCCTCTATCTTTCTGGTTTTTCAACGAATATCATAGTTTTAAAACGTCGCCAGAAAAATTACTGTCCCCGTTACCTTACCCTCAAAAGAGAAATATGTATAAGCAGCCGACGGTATATTGCAAACTAACACTTTTTGGCCATTTATCTGCAGCTCAAATTCCGGTGCCCCGCACTACCGTTTGGCGCATCATTTAAAGGGCAGTTGTTCTTCAAACAATAATTTTACTTCACCAGCAAAATATAATACACATCTTTTGGCAGCGCCAAGGTGGCTATGCCATTTTTAATTTGCAGGGGCAATATTTTTACTGCATACCCTGCTGCATCTAATTGTATGGCTTTTTTTATAGCTGCGTTTTTAATGGTTACATTGCCCAATGCCGGCATACCGAGCCAGGGCATCGTGCCGGTATTTGTTATGGTAAAGCCTTTTATTTTTTTACCTTCTTTCTCGATAACAGCAGGTTCTTCCACCCAATTGCTGGGGCGAAATAAAGTGCCTGCCTGTAACAATATTTTTGCTGATTGGTTGATGTCTTTTTCATCCATACTCACCAATTCAATAGTGGCATATTCATTTTGAGATTGAATGCTTACATCACCTAATTGAAATGTTTTTACTTTACTCAAAAACCCACTTACTGCTTTTGCTTTTGGCGTATTGAGGGTAAAAATACCATTTTTATAATCTAATTTTTGCTCGCCAGTAGTGGCCGTTACTTGTTGCGCACTTTTATTTATCATTTTATCAACAGGGGCTAAAAGTTGCACTGAATCTACACTGCCGCCATAGCTTGTGACAACGCCGCCTGTTAAAAAGGTAAGTGGCGATAGGGTTGCTTTTTCATCCGTTCTTTTTGCGGTGGTTTCAAAATCGCGGTTTGGGTCAAATGATTTTTCTTCAAAAATTTCAGGCACATCCCGGTTAAATATTCCTGTTAATGTACGTTGCTCTTTTACTGCTAAGGCGGCTTTTACATAACCCAGCCGGTGCAATAAAGCATTTGCCGGAAACATGCCTGCTTCACCGGGGGTGGAGTTGGTCCATCTGCTTAATGGGTGTTGCCCGCCCATTTCAAAATACTTGAAGTACGGGTTGCTATCAAAATTTGTTGCTGATGGCATAAACCAAAAAAATGCATCCAAACCAGTAAGGCCGCTGTATGCAGCTACCAGCAAAGCGCCTTCGGTTTGGTATTTGTTTGGTAGATTCCAGCCACTTTCTGTCACCATCATTGGGTGGCTGCTAATGTGTTTTACATTAAATGGTAAATCGGCCGGATTTTTTAATGCAGAGGGTGCTCCATAAAAATCGCCGGGGTCTATTCGCCATCCATCATTAGGGCCAGTGTGTTGTGGGTCAAAATATTTATTGGCTGCAATTACATCTGCGGTGCTGTTGCTCCATCTTTCAGCATCAAGTAGCCGGCTTTGCGATGCAGTACGCCAGTTGTTGCCATTGGTCAATTGTTTGCAACCCAAATCGTACCTGTAATATT
>JBDTVE010000255.1:0-43574 GCA_040007355.1 Bacteroidota bacterium
CGTAGAGACGCCATGTCTGGCGTCTTTTGCGTGAATTGCGGAGACGCCATGTCTGGCGTTTGTGGAGGAGACGCCATGCATGGCGTCTCTACGGTGATCTCACCGAAAAAATGTCTTTTGTTTTGTGTACAAATGGTAATAAAATAGGCGGCGGCGTCCTGGTAATTCCACCAGGCGGCCCGGGCGGATGGAATGCGAAATTTATGATGGAATGTGGGCAACATACATGACGTGTATTTGCCGGCAATATCCAAATGGTTTGGCAGATAATATTGGTAATATCCTCGTCGTTCTGTAGTATTTGCCTCGTTATTTTTCCGTCATTGATTCATTCACCAATGTTTTCATTTTCTGTAAACCGGTTCGGGCTACCAACAGTGCATCCTGGTTCCAATAGGTTCTATTAAACAACTCGAGTGAAAGTGTTTTGGATCCGCCCATCGCCTGTAACGAATGCAGTATTTTTTTGAACGGAGCAATACCATCGCCGGGGTATACACGGTCGGCATCTGTTTGCTGGTCAACAGGTTTGTTGCCAGGGTAGTCATTCATGTGAATAATGTCAATCACTTTTCCGTTTACAAGGTTCAGGCAATCAAATCCGGAGCCGCCGCGGAAAAGGTGATATACGTCTGGCAGGATACGGGCATCGGGGTCATTGGCAGCGGCAACAATAGCAAGGGCCTGGCCAAAATTGGTCACCGTGCCGGAAGTGCCCCAGAATTCCAGCAAAGGCATCACCCCGTGTTTTCTGCCCAGGATCAGAATTTCACGATAGCGCTCACCTGCTTTTTGCACGGTGGGCAGTGTTTCTTTTGTAACGCCGGAAGGCGGGGCGGCTATGCGTTGGCATCCCAGCATTGCCATCAGTTGCATTTCCTTTTCAAGTGTTGCCAGCGCAGTTGTTCTTCTGACGGTATCATCCACCATCCATTCCGTAAAACTGATGGCATTCTCTACCCGGAGATTTTTGTCCTTAATGAATGTTGCCAGTGTTTCAATGGTATTGCCTGTTGCCAGCCATTCCTGTATGTCCCGCACCCATAGTTCAACGCCATCATACCCCGCGGTGGATGCAATTTCAAGGGAATGCAGCAAACCTGGCTTTTGACCGCTGATGGTACTCATATTAAGGCAAAAACGGAAGGGCCCCCTTGGTTTTATGGGTGATGCGGGGAGAAAACGGGGAAGCGCAACCGCCAAGGCGGCAGCGCCGGATAATTTTATAAGTTCTCGTCTGCGCATATAGGAATTTTGATGAATAACAGCCGGGCTTGAATAACAGTCATACAATAGAGTATTTGTCAATCCCGGGGTTTTGCGTATGAAAGTATTATTTTTTTTACTCCCGCCGGCTATTTTAATCAAGTAGGCTGAACATTCTTATAAACCGGTAAATTAAAAAATCCGGCGGCCGCAGTATTACGGCAGCGGCAGAACAGCATATATACATCGGGGATAGCAAGCGCCTATCAATACAGGGTCCTGTGGTGCAGCAAAAAAAGGGCTGCCCTTTTGGAGCCAGCCAGTATTGTATCACGGATATTAGTCTTTTCCCATTGCCCATTCTATACCTCCCAGTATATGCTGCAGGTATACGGGGTCGCTGTAAGATTCTTTGGTATGACCCAATTCCGTATAGAAAGCCCTGCCGCCCTCATAGTTGTGGTACCAGGCCATCGGGTGGTTGCCATCATTCTGACCGCCGGTATAAGAGGTCTCATCAATTTTTATGAGTACATGAACGTCGGGGTTCAGGTCTTTGTAATTGTACCATTCATCCCAGCGTTCCCAAACATCGGGGAGGTGTTTGGTAGACGGGTGTGTTTTATCAATGACCAGTAACTTGGCCTGTTGTTGTTTGGGATGCGATTTAAACCAACCACCCACCAGTTTATTGTACCAGGGCCAGTTGTATTCGCAGTCGGCCGCAGCATGAATGCCTACAAATCCGCCGCCCTTGTGTATAAAATGCTGCAAAGCGTCTTCCTGTTCTGTGCCCAGCACCTTACCGGTTGTGCTTAGAAATACAATTGCCTTGTATTGTTTCAGGTTGGCATCAGAGATTTTGAGTGAATCCGTGGTACTGTCAACAAGGAAATGATTTTCCTGTCCCAGTTTCATAATGGCAACAATGCCTTCCGCAATGCTTTCGTGGTGAAAGCCATTTGTTTTGGCAAATACCAGGATCTTTTTTTCTTTGGCAGGAGACGCCGGGCCATTGTCTGTTTGCAAACCCGCGCCTGCGGCCAGGGCCGCCAGCAAAAAAATCTTTTTAAATAAAATAGTAACAAACATGTCATTCATTTTTTTTGGTGTTAATGTTCGCTTGTTCAGTTCGTTTGTCTATCAGGCGGAGATAGCAAACACGGCGCTGGTATCAGCGCCTGTTTTTTCTAGCTTCATAGTTTTTTTATCTGTATTTTCCTGTACCAAACGGTATTGCCATGGTCCTGCAAGGCAATATGCCCGGAAGTAAAGGTTCCCCAATCGGGCATGTCTTTGAACTTGCTGCCTGCCACCAGTTTTTTCCAGTCATTGTTCCATAGGATGGTAGATACCACCGTAACCCCATTTAATTTTAGCTCCAGCTTGCCTTTATTGGCAATAATCTCAGCCTGGTTCCATTCGCCTACGGGCTTTACCGGTTCTGAGCTGCTTTTTATCAGGTCGTACAAATCACCGGCGCGGTGTTTGGGGATCTTTCCATCGGGGTGGCCGTCATTGTCAAGCACCTGCATTTCAGGTCCTGATTTATACGTCTCGTTGTATTTCGCTGGTTCGTCCTGAATATAAAAAAGAATGCCGCTGTTGCCTTTTGGAGAAATTTTCCATTCCAGCTTCAGATCAAAATTGTCGTACACGCCATCGCTTACCAGGTCGGCTCCGTTTTTCACTGAATTATCCACCATCAATGCGCCATCGTTTACTTTCCAGGTAGCATCGGCAAAGGTTTTGCCATAGCTATGCCAGCCAGCGGTGGTAGTGCCATCAAACAAAGATACCCAGCCGCTGCTGTTGGCGCCAGGCATGGCTGCTGTTGCAGAAGAATCGGTAGCGTTGGTGTTGGCCGGTGGTTTTGAGGAATTGGGGGTCAGTAAGGCAAGACCTGCGGCAAGCAGTGAAATTTTCATGAGTAGTTTATTTGTTTTTAAGCAGGAGAATATATTTTACCATGGTCTTTGCATCGTCTTTTGAAAGCGCAACGTGCGCCGTCATGGGTACGGAACCCCAGTTGCCAGATCCGCCTTTGATGACCTTTTCGGACAGTGTATTGATGGTAGCATCATCGTTGGTATATTTATTGGCTACATCGCGGTAAGCGGGACCGGTAGACGTTTCATCAATTTTATGACAGGTGAGGCAATCATTGGCGCCAATCAATGCCAGCCCTTTCTGGTAATCGGGATTTTTTGAGTTATCCGTTGCGGCCGGGGCGGCGGGTTTAATGGCAGCAGTATCGCTGGTTGCAACGGTTTTTGTCTCATTATTGTTGCAGGCACATGCAGTAACAATTACACTCAATACAAGAAGCTTTTTTAGCATAAATGGTTATTTAAAATTTACGTGGAAATGGATTAAAGGTCGAGATAAAATTATTGCAATCCTAAAACGGTTTTATTAAATTGTTCATCACTGCCGGTTCCGGCGAAATCATCAAACGCTTTATCGGTAACGCGGATAATATGGTTTTTGATGAATACGGATCCTTCGCGGGCGCCGTCTTCGGGATGTTTGATGGCGCATTCCCATTCCATGACGGCCCAACCTTTGAAGTCGTAGGCTGCCAGTTTACTGAAAATGGACTTAAAATCCACCTGTCCATCGCCCAGAGAGCGAAACCGGCCTGCGCGGTCTATCCAATTTTGGTAACCGCCGTAGACGCCTTGTTTGCCGGTGGGATTAAACTCTGCATCTTTAACATGAAACATCCTGATGCGCTCATGGTAATTATCTATATATTCCAGGTAATTCAGGCATTGCAAAACAAAATGAGAGGGGTCATAGAGCAAACAGGCCCGGGCATGGTTGTTCACTTTCTCCAAAAACATCTCATAGGAAATGCCATCGTGCAAATCTTCGCCGGGGTGTACTTCATAACAGAGATCAACACCGTGTTCATCAAATACATTAAGAATGGGCAGCCAGCGTTTGGCCAGTTCCCGGAAACCCGTTTCTACCAGTCCTGTGGGGCGTTGCGGCCAGGGATAGACCGTTGGCCATAACAGGGCGCCGCTAAAAGTGGCGTGCGCATTCAGACCCAGGTTTTGAGATGCTTTAGCGGCATATTTTAATTGTTGCACCGCCCATTCGGTGCGGGCAGCCGGGTTGTTACGGTATTGTTCCGGTGCAAAACCATCAAACAGGGCATCATATGCGGGGTGTACCGCCACCAGTTGTCCCTGAAGATGGGTTGAGAGTTCTGTTATTTCCAGTCCGGCCTCTTTTACTATGCCGTTGATTTCGTCTGCATAGGTTTTGCTTTCGGCGGCCTTTTGAAGATTGATACAACGGCCGTCCCAACTGGGTAACTGCACACCGGCAAAGCCAATGCTTTTGGCCCATTTGCAAATAGATTGTAATGAGTTGAACGGTGCACTGTCTCCCATAAACTGGGCAAGGAATATTCCGGGGCCTTTTAAAGTTGTCATTAGATATTTTTTTTATCTGGTGTTTAGTTTAAGGGAGCAGGCAGTATCCTAGCCAACCTTGGTTTTGAGCGGGGTGAAACGGATTGCAGTATTTTTTTGATCCCGGCACCGGTTCCCAGTTCAGCGTCGTTGCGTCGCACACGGGTACATTTTATCTTTATTCACCCATCCCTCCTAAAATCGGCGCCACCCAGCATTTTTTAACTGGTATGCGGCACCGGGTATTAAAAAGCCAGGTATTAGCCTTTATAGTCGTGCCATTTTTTATCAGATTGCGCGGATGCTACCACGTTATCTATAAATGCCATGCCGCGAACGCCGTCTTCCGCGCCGGGAAAATCCAGCATTTCGGCTGTAGGCTTTTTGCCATCCAGGCGGGCGGATAATGTCAATGCAAAATTGCGGTAGATATTACCAAAAGCTTCCAGATAACCCTCGGGATGTCCTCCCGGTGTACGTGCATTGTGGGTGGCATAGCTGCTCAGCCGATCGCCATAATTGCCACCGGCTCTTAATATCTGTGTTGGCTGGTCAAGCCATTTAACCAATAAGGTATTGGGTTCATGTTGTGCCCATTCAAGACTGCCATTCTCTCCGTAAACCCTTATTTTTAGGGCATTCTCTTCACCAGCGGCCACCTGCGATGCCATTAAAACACCCGCTGCGCCATTTTCAAATTTCAATAATACATTGCCATCGTCGTCCAGCGCCCGGCCGGGCACCATAATATTTAAATCGGCGCAGAGTTGTGTAATTTTTAAACCGGTAATGTATTCAGCCAGGTGAGCAGCATGTGTACCGATATCGCCCATGGCGCCACTTTTTCCACTTTTCTTGGGATCCGTTCTCCAGGCGGCCTGAGCATTACCTTCGCGTTCGGTAAGCTTGCTCAACCAGCCCTGCGGATATTCTACCCATACCTTTCTTATTTTTCCAAACACCCCATCTTTTACCATTTGTTTGGCCTGTTTTACCAGGGGATAACCCGAATAAGTATGGGTAAGACAAAGTATCAAACCCGTTTCTTCCACCTTTTTTTTCAATTGTTGCGCCTCCTCCAGGGAGAACGCTATGGGTTTTTCCACCACCACATGAAAACCGTTTTCCAGCGCCATCATGGCTGGTGCAAAATGTGCAAAATTAGGCGTAACAACAGTTACAAAATCGATGCGTTTATCCGCCGGTAAAGCAGCTTCTTTTTTTATCATCTCATCGTAAGTGAGGTAAATGCGATCCTCCGGTAAAAAAAGAGCATGACCCGAATCTTTG
The DNA here is from genome assembly GCA_040007355.1 of Bacteroidota bacterium. Lineage (GTDB taxonomy): Bacteria > Bacteroidota > Bacteroidia > Chitinophagales > Chitinophagaceae > JACMLD01. Next base: position 5,922 of record JBDTVE010000255.1, read on the forward strand.
GCGATTTCGGGATTGATACTCAAGGCGCCGCAACTTAATTCTATGAGCCCGTCCATATTGGCCGCAATACGATGAATGGCACCGATGAATGCATCTTTGCCACCGCCCACCATGCCCATTCTTAGTTTTCTGTTCATAATAATTGTCAATTAAATTGTCTGAATAGTTAATTCCCCGTCTTTTTGTTGAAGAACTGAATACAACAGGAAAAATAAGAAAGTCTTTTGAAAAAAAAAATCATAAAATAAATTGTAACCCTTTATTTATAAAAAAATAAAATTACATTTAACTCCGCATTGTAACGAAAACAGGCTTCCCCGTCTTTGGTGAGAAAGACGGAAGCTGTAATAAGACTGCTTTTTCCACTAACTAAATAACGATATGCTACCAAACATTCAACGAGACAAACTTTTCCTTGCCAGTCGTATTGCCCTTATTGCTACTGCTATGACCTTTGCCTTCCGCGCTGCGCTGGAAGGTGTATGGGGAACCGAATTTGTTGTTACCAAGGAACAGATAGGCTGGATATTTGCCCCGGCCTTCTGGGGGTTTACACTTGCCCAGATCTTTGGCGGTACATTGGTTGATGTACTGGGTATGAAAAGATTGCTGGGGTTTGCTTTCCTGGGGCAGGTGGCCGGTATTATCACCTATCTGGTGGCCAAAGACGCCACGGCCCTTTTTATTGGAACTGTTTTTATTGGTATTGGAAATGGTATGGTGGAAGCCGCCTGCAACCCGCTGGTGGTAACCTTATACCCCGAGAATAAAACCACTATGCTTAACCGCTTCCATGTCTGGTTCCCGGGTGGGATTGCCGTAGGCGGCGTATTGTCTTATTTTATTATGGACAAGATGCATCTTGACTGGCGCATCCTGATTTCATTGCTCTTTATTCCCGTGATCATTTATGGAATTATGTTTTGGAAACTGGAATTGCCCAAAACGGAAAGGGTGGCAAAGGGAATCAGTACCAAAGAAATGTTTATCAGTTGTTTAAACCCGCTTTACCTGATCATGCTGGTCTGTATGTTAATGACCGCGGCAACCGAGTTGGGTACCGGAACCTGGATCGTGGCGCTGCTAAGCGGTGCGGGTGTTTCAGGAATCATCATACTGGTATTCATCAACGGTATTATGGCATTGGGTCGTTCTTTTGCCGGACCGGTGGTTCACCGGTTTAATCCGAACGGGATGCTTATTTTTTCAGCTATATTTTCAGCAATCGGGTTGGTGCTGCTTAGCCAGGCAAGCGGGTATGCAGCCGTTGGCGCAGCCCTGATTTTTGCCATCGGCATCTGCTTTTTCTGGCCAACGATGCTTGGTTTTGTTTCAGAATATTTACCCAAAACAGGTGCGCTAGGCCTGAACTTAATGGGCGGCGCCGGCATGTTATCGGTAGCCCTGGTTATCCCCATCATGGGAAGATGGTTTGATAAGGCAAAGGCCGGCGCTATTGCAGCTGGTACAGAGGTTTCCAAAGCGGATGCTGTGGCGGGATCAGATACCTTTTTAAAAGTGGCCGTAATGCCGGTTATTTTAATAGTGATATTCAGCCTGGTTTACGTGGCAAGAAGAAAACATTATCAGAAACAGGTGGCACAACCGGCCTAAAGACATCCCTTCAAACAAATTATTTTTCCAACCGATTAGCATGCCAGAAAAACAAAACAGACGCTCGGCCCTCAAAAACCTGCTTGCAGGAACGGCGGCGCTAGGAGCCTCCTCTATGATACCCGCTATTGCTTCAGAAGCTTCAGAAAATTCATCTACTTTGAAATTTAAAGGAAACATCAATCACTCTGTTTGCCAGTGGTGCTATAATTTTATTCCGCTGGAAGAACTCTGCAAGGCCGTTAAAAAAATAGGTTTCAATGCCATTGATCTGCTGGCCCCCAAAGACTGGCCGGTAATACAGCGATACGGTATTTTTAGCTCAATGTGTTATCATGGCGGCAAGATTAGTTTAACCAACGGCTTTAATAACAAGGAATATCATGAACAATTGATTAAAGATTATACAGATGTAATTCCTTTGATGGTAAAAGCAGGATATAAAAACGTAATTTGTTTCAGCGGCAGCCGCAACGGAATGGACGATGAAACGGGTTTCAAAAATTGCGTGGAAGGCCTGCAAAAAATTCTGCCCCTGGCAGAAAAAAGTGGCGTGACTGTACAAATGGAATTGCTGAACAGCCGGGTAGACCATAAAGATTATATGTGCGATCGAACCCCCTGGGGCGTGGAACTCTGCAAACGAATCGGTTCAGAAAATTTTAAACTGCTTTATGATATTTATCACATGCAGATAGATGAGGGCGATGTGATACGAACCATAAAAAACAACCACCAGTATATAGGACATTACCATACCGCCGGCGTGCCCGGCCGGCATGAGATAAATGACAGCCAGGAATTGTATTACCCCGCTATCATGAAAGCCATACTGGATACCGGGTTTAAAGATTATGTAGCACAGGAGTTTATACCAACAGGTCAGGAGACCAAAGAAAAAATTGCCGCGCTGAAACAGGCGGTAAAAACCTGTGATATCTGATACGCATGCAAAGAACCCTTATCATACTACTGGGCCGTAACCATGGCTAACTGCGCAAATGTTCACAAAAATTACATCAATATATTAAACTGATAGATAGTATGCCAGACAATAACACTTATGATGCAATTGTAATCGGTTCAGGCATCAGCGGCGGATGGGCCGCCAAGGAACTTTGTGAAAAAGGACTGAAGACAATCATGCTGGAACGCGGCCGCGATATTGAACACATAAAAGGTTATGTAAACGCCACAAAAGATCCCTGGGATTTTCCGCACCGAGGCGGTCGTACGGAACAAATGATCAAGGATTATCCTGTACTCAAAAGAGACTATCCCTTAAACGAAACCAATCTTGATTATTGGTGCAGCGATAAAGACAGCCCCTACACCGAGATAAAACGGTTCGACTGGTTCCGCGGCTATCATGTGGGAGGACGGTCCCTGATGTGGGGCCGGCAAAGCTACCGCTGGAGCGATTTTGATTTTGAGGCAAACGCTAAAGACGGCATCGCCATAGACTGGCCCGTACGCTATAACGAGATTGCTCCCTGGTACGATTACGTGGAAAAATTTGCAGGTATCAACGGCGCCCATGAAGGTATGCCGCAGTTGCCGGACGGGCAATTCCTGCCCGTCATGGAAATGAACTGCGTAGAGAAAGACGTAGCCGCCAGGATGAACGCACATTATGACCCCAAATCTTTCCGCCGCATAATTATGGGTCGCAGTGCCAATCTAACGGTGGCACATGAGGGAAGAACGCAGTGCCAATACCGCGATAAATGCTGGCTGGGATGCCCGTTTGGCGCTTACTTCAGCACACAGTCTTCTACCTTGCCCGCGGCCATGAAGACCGGCAATCTTACGGTTCGTCCCTGGAGCATTGTTACAAAAATTTTATACGATAAGGATAAGAAAAGGGCCACTGGCGTGGAAATTCTGGACGGGGAAACCAATAAAACCTATACGTATAACGCCAAAATCATTTTTCTCAACGCCTCTACTTTAAATTCGGCCTGGATACTAATGAATTCCGCTACCGATATCTGGTCCGAAGGGCTGGGTAGTAGCAGCGGAGAACTGGGTCACAATATTATGGATCACCACCTGGGCGTGGGCGCCGGCGGAAAAGTAGAGGGATACGAAGACAAATATTATTTCGGCAGCAGACCCAATGGACCCTATATTCCCCGGTACAGGAATTTATTTGGCGATAAAAGGGATTATCTCCGTGGTTTTGGCTACCAGGGCAGCGCCAGTCGGAAAGGATGGGGTAAAGACATTGCCGAGTTAAATATCGGCGGCGCATTTAAAGACGCCATCAGTGAACCCGGTGGCTGGTCAATGGGTTTTGGCGGGTTTGGAGAAACATTGCCCTATCATGAAAACAGGATCTATTTAGACAAAGCACTCTACGGCGATAAACTGGAACAATTTAAGGACCCCGAAACCGGAAAAGACCTGGGCATGCGCCCTATAGCCGATAAAAATGGAAAACAACGCCTTGACAAATGGGGACTTCCCATACTGGCCTTTGATGTGGAATACAAGGAGAACGAGCGAAAGATGCGGAAAGATATGATAAACGATGCCATTGAAATGCTGACCGTTGCCGGTGTAAAAGATGTAAAAGGCTGGGAAGGAGATGGCACACTGGGCCGGGGTATTCACGAAATGGGTTCGGCCCGTATGGGAAAAGATCCCAAAACATCGGTAACAAATAAATTCAACCAAATCTGGGACGCGCCCAATGTTTTTGTAACGGACGGTTCTTTTATGGTTTCGTCCGCCTGTCAGAACCCCTCGCTTACATATATGGCGTTTACGGCAAGGGCTGCCGAACATGCGGTAAGCGAACTTAAGAAACAAAACTTATAAAAGCTGCGGGCCTGACTGCCCTGGTTGATGTTTCATAAAGTAATGGCGGGTTACACCATTTGTGAACTAGCTTGTAACCAATTTATACAATCGATTACATTATCTATAAAAAAATAAAACATGCCTGGAGATTCTCTCAACGTAAATAACAAAGCAACCGAACAAAGCACCTATGATGCCATTGTTATTGGCTCGGGTATCAGCGGCGGATGGGCCGCCAAAGAACTTACAGAAAAAGGATTAAAGGTCCTGATGCTGGAACGCGGCCGCGATATTGAGCACGTAAAGGATTATGTAAACGCCACAAAAAATCCATGGGATTTTCCACACCGCGGCGGCCATACGCAACAGATGGAAAAAGACTATCCCGTATTGAAAAGAGACTATCCCTTAAATGAAACCAATCTTGACTATTGGTGCAGTGATAAGGATAGTCCTTATACCGAAGTAAAACGTTTCGATTGGTTCAGGGGCTATCATACCGGCGGACGTTCGCTGATGTGGGGCCGGCAAAGCTACCGCTGGAGCGACCTGGATTATGAAGCCAATGCAAAGGATGGGATTGCTATAGACTGGCCTGTACGCTATAACGAGATTGCACCATGGTACGATTATGTTGAGAAATTTGCGGGTATCAGCGGTTCCAAAGATGGACTGCAGCAATTGCCCGACGGACAGTTCCTGCCCGCTATGGATATGAATTGCGTGGAGAAAGACGTGGCTGCACGTTTAAAACAACAGTTTAAAAGTCGGGATATGATCATTGGCCGAACTGCCAATATAACGGTTGCGCATGAGGGAAGAACGGCCTGCCAGTTCCGGAACAAATGCTGGCTGGGTTGCCCATTTGGCGCCTACTTCAGTACGCAGTCATCTACCCTGCCCGCCGCACGGAAAACAGGCAATCTTACCTTGCGTCCCTGGAGCATCGTTACAAAAATTTTATACGATAAGGATAAGAAAAAAGCCACCGGTGTGGAAGTGCTGGACGGGGAAAATAACAAGACCTATACCTATCATGCGAAAATCATTTTCGTTAATGCTTCTACCTTAAACAGCGCCTGGGTACTGATGAACTCTGCCACGGATATATGGCCCGATGGGTTGGGCAGCAGCAGCGGCGAACTGGGTCATAATATCATGGACCACCACCTGGGTGTGGGCGCCGGCGGACGTGTAGAAGGATACGAGGACAAGTATTATTTTGGGCGAAGGGCCAATGGAATCTATATACCGCGCTACCGCAATTTCTTTGGCGATAAACGCGACTACCTGCGTGGTTTTGGATACCAGGGCGGTGGCAGCAGGCAGGGCTATAACCGTTCCCTGGAAGAAATGGTTATTGGTGGCGATTTTAAAGACGCGCTTACCGAACCCGGTTCCTGGACCATGAATATCGGTGGCTTTGGCGAAACTTTGCCCTATCACGAAAACAGGGTCTACATAGATAAAAATCTTTATTCAGACAAGCTGGAAAAATTTAACGACCCGGTAACGGACAAGGATTTGGGTATGCGCCCCGTGGCTGACAAGAACGGAAAACAAAGATTGGATAAATGGGGTCTGAACATTCTGGCCATGGATATTGAATACAAGGAAAATGAGAAAAAGATGCGCAAAGATATGCTGAACGATGCGCTTGAAATGCTCAACGCCGTGGGCGTAAAAGATGTTAAGGGCCGCGAAGGCGATGGTACGCTGGGAAGAGGAATACATGAAATGGGATCTGCACGCATGGGTAAAGACCCCAAAACATCGGTGCTCAATAAGTTTAACCAGGTTTGGGATGCACCCAATGTGTTTGTAACAGATGGATCTTTTATGGTATCATCTGCCTGTGTAAACCCCTCGTTAAGCTATATGGCTTTTACCGCACGAGCGGTGGATCATGCAGTAAGTGAACTGAAAAAAGGAAACTTATAAGTGACGCGGGTTAACGCATTACCCTTGTCAACCAGTTAAAAAACTATTGCAGCAACTATATCATAAACCACGCAATATGCCTGGAGATTCTTTGAACGTAAACAACAAAGCGGTTGAACAAAATACGTACGATGCCATTGTAATTGGCTCAGGTATCAGCGGCGGATGGGCCGCCAAGGAGCTAACAGAAAAAGGTTTAAAAGTCTTAATGCTGGAGCGCGGCAGGGATTTTGAACATATCAAGGACTACAAATCTGCTACCAAGAATCCATGGGACTTTGAGCACCGCGGCACCGTTACCAGGGCAGATCTGAAAGATCGCCCGGTGATTGCCCGAACCTGGGGTAAGAACGAAGCCATTATTGATTACTGGGTCAAAGACAGTGAGGCACCTTACACGGAAATAAAACCTTTTAAATGGTGGCGGGCTTACCAGTTGGGCGGCCGTTCCATTTTATGGGGCCGGCAGAGCTACCGCTGGAGCGATTTGGACTACGAAGCCAATGCAAAAGATGGCTGGGCCATAGATTGGCCTATCCGTTACCGTGATATTGCGCCCTGGTATGATCACGTGGAGAAACATATCGGCGTAAGCGGTTCAATAGAAAACCTGCCGCAGTTGCCGGACGGTCATTTTTTGCCTCCCATGGATATGACCTGTGTGGAAAAAGACGTAGCGGCCCGGATAAAAGAAAAATTTAAGGGTACCCGCCGTATGATAATCGGGCGCGCAGCCAACCTGACCGCTCCCATTACCGGCAGAACTCAATGCCAGTTTCGCAACCGTTGCTGGGAAGGTTGCCAGTTTGGGGGATATTTCAGTACGCAGTCTTCTACCCTGCCGGCAGCCAGGGCAACGGGTAATTTAACTGTTCGGCCCTGGAGCATCGTTTCAAAAATCCTCTATAACAAGGACTCAAAAAAGGCCAGGGGCGTGGAAGTGGTAGATGCCGAAAATAATAAGACCTATGAATTTTATTCAAAAATCGTATTCGTAAACGCGTCTGCTTTAAACAGCGCCTGGGTGTTGATGAATTCCGCTACGGATATCTGGCCGGAGGGATTGGGCAGCAGTTCCGGCGAACTGGGTCATAATATAATGGATCACCATTACAACCTGGGTGCTTCGGGCGTTATGGAAGGATATGAGGACAAATATTATTTCGGTCGCCGGCCCAATGGCATTTATATTCCCCGCTTTGTTAATTTAAATAGCGATAAAAGGGATTACCTGCGTGGCTTTGGTTACCAGGGCAGCGGCAGTCGCCACGGCTGGAACCGCGAGATAGCCGAATTGAATATTGGTGCAAAATTCAAGGATGCACTAACAGAACCGGGTGGCTGGACAATGGGCATCGGAGGCTTCGGAGAATTGCTGCCCCACCACAACAACACCATCAGCCTAGATAAAAACAGGAAGGATAAATGGGGACTTCCCATATTGGCTATGGATGCGGTACTGCAGGAGAATGAACTGAAAATGAGAAAGGATATCGTAACGGAAGCAGTAGCCATGCTGGAAGCCGGTGGTGCAAAAGAGATCGAAACCCATGACAACGGCCACGAAATCGGCGACGGGATTCATGAAATGGGTAGTGCAAGAATGGGTCGTGATCCCAAAACATCGGTACTCAATGGCAATAACCAGGTATGGGACGCAAAAAATGTGTTCCTAACAGACGGGGCCTGTATGACCTCCTCGGCCTGCGTAAATCCATCGCTTAGCTACATGGCGCTTACTGCCAGGGCAGCCAATTTTGCAGTGGAAGAATTAAAGAAAGGAAATATATGATGGCGGGAGTATAAGTTTTTTTCATTTTCAGCCAAATGACCTGCCGGCGCTAGAACTGTAAGAAGCGTTAAAGGAAGTTTGTATCTGGCATACTGATTTGATTTATCATAATAAAATTTTGAAAGCAAATGCCCGGAGACTCATTACATATTAGCGGAAAAGGCCAGGCCCAGAACAGCTACGACGCCATCGTTATTGGCTCAGGAATCAGCGGCGGCTGGGCAGCAAAAGAACTGTGCGAACAGGGACTGAAAACCCTGGTGCTGGAGCGCGGCAGGGAGGTACGGCATATAAAGGATTATCCTACCACCAATCTAAACCCCTGGGAATTGCCGCACAGAACCCAGTTAACATCGGCGCTTATAAAAGACAATCCCATTGCACACAGTTGTTATGCCTTTGATGAGGCCACCCAGCACTTTTTTGTAAAAGACAAGGAACATCCTTATATACAGGAAAAGCCATTCGACTGGATACGTGGCTACCAGGTAGGCGGCAAATCGTTGATTTGGGCAAGACAAACGCAACGCTGGAGCCGGTTTGAATTTGAAGGGCCGGCCAGAGATGGCTTCGCGGTAGACTGGCCCATTCGGTATCAGGACCTGGCCCCCTGGTACAGCCATGTAGAAAAATTCGCCGGTATCAGCGGTAATAAAGACGGACTGGAAACATTGCCGGACGGTGAATTTCTGGAACCCTGGCAATTGAACTGCCCGGAAAAACATATACAGGAAAAGATCCTGGCAAATTATAAAGACCGATATGTTATACAGGGCAGGTGTGCCCATCTTACCAAACCAAAAGAAATTCATCTGGAACAAGGCCGTGGCCGGTGCCAGGCACGCAATATTTGTTACCGCGGTTGTCCTTTTGGCGGGTACTTTAGTTCCAACGCATCTACCCTGCCCTGGGCAACAAAAACCGGCAACCTTACCCTGCGGCCCGATGCCGTGGTACATTCTGTTTTGTATGATGAAAAGCAGGGCAGGGCAACCGGCGTGCTGGTGATTGATGCGCATACCCGTAAAACCACCACCTATTTTGCAAAAATTATTTTTGTAAATGCAGCCTGTTTAAATTCAAATCTCATATTGTTGAATTCGGTTTCCCGGCGGTTTCCCAATGGCTTTGGAAACGATAACGGCCTGTTGGGAAAATATATAGCCTTTCACAATTACCGTGGTAATATCAGCGCCAGTATAGATGGTTTTGAGGATAAGATCGAATACGGACGAAGACCTACGGCTGCTATGATGCCCAATTTCAGGAACGTTTATAAACAAGAGACCGATTTTTTACGAGGCTATTTGGTACATTACAGCGCGGGCCGCGGAAGATGGCAGGGCTATAGCGACAAAAATGGCCTGGGCGCGGCATACAAGGATTCTTTAACGGAACCGGGCGGCTGGCGGGTGTCTATGATGATGCAAGGAGAGACTATTCCTAAAGAGAAAAATCAGGTGCGCTTAAGCCGCGACCAGCAAGACAATTGGGGTATCCCTTTACTGATCACGGACGTGGGGTACGATGATAACGATGAAAAAGTATTAAAGGATTTTTTGGAACAGGGCGCAGCCATGCTGGAAACAGCGGGGTGTAAAAATATACACCCCTTCGACAATGGTCGCAGACCGGGGAATGATATTCATGAAATGGGCGGAGTAAGAATGGGAAAAGACCCTAAAACCTCCCTGTTGAATGAATGGAACCAGTTTCATACCTGTAAAAATGTATTTGTAACGGATGGCGCCTGCATGGTATCTACCGGAACGCAGAATCCTTCCCTTACCTTTATGGCGCTTACGGCAAGGGCGGCCAACCATGCCGTGGAAGAATTGAAAAAAGGAAATATATAGTTACTGGTTTGCCTGTAATGGCGTCGCACATGTTAAGAAGTGTTTTCCAAACCGTTTCAAATAGTTAGGCCAGCAGTGCTAAGAGGAAATAACAAATAAATTCATCAAACAAACACAAAAACAAATCTATATGGACAGAAGAGAGCTTCTAAAAATGATCACGGTGCTTACCGGTGGCGCCTTTATTGGTAGCGAGCTGCTGCTGACCGGTTGTAAAAACGAGCCATCCATGGGCGGCACCGCCTTTAATGCGGAAGACGTTGCTTTTTTGGATGAAGTGGCAGACACCATTCTCCCGCCTACATCAAGCCCGGGTGCAAAAGCTGCAAAAGTAGGCCAGTTTATGACCGTAATGGTTAATGACTGTTACGATGAAAAAGATCAAAAAACATTTCATGAAGGTATCGGCAAACTAGATGATGCCAGCAAAAAAGCCAACGGTAAATCTTTCCTGGAATCTACACCGGAACAAAGAACCGCGTTCCTGACGGCACTTGACAAAGAAGCTAAAGAATACCAGCAAAAGAAAAAGAAAGAAGACGCCGCACATTATTTTACTATGATGAAACAGCTTACCCTGTTTGGTTATTTTACCTCAGAAGAAGGGGCCACAAAAGCCTTGCGTTATATAGAGACGCCAGGTAAATACGAGGGATGTATTGATTATAAAAAAGGTGACAAAGCCTGGGCTACCTAGAACGGTTACCAATAAAAGATATAGACAGACCGGTTCCAAACCATCCGGCTGGTTGCAAGTGCCCGATACCCTGGTGTCCGGCACTTTTTTATTCAGGCAAGATAAAGAGCCGCAGCAAAATATGTCCTGCAGCGTGTTTCGAATTTCATCTGTACCCGACCTCAGGCCCACTAACCCGGGATCGACTTAATTTATCTTATATGATGAAACAAAATAGTTTACTGTTGATTTTCCTATTCGCGGCCAGTTTGTTGCAGGCGCAGGCCGCTAAAGATGAAAAGGAAATCACGGAACTGCTGAACAGGCAAACCAGATCATGGAACCGCGGAAACCTGGATGAATTTATGAGCTGTTACTGGCACAGCGATTCGCTGGTGTTTGTGAGTAAGACGGGGATTAGCTATGGCTATCACAATGCACTTGATAATTATAAAAAGGATTATAGTGATGGCACAAAAATGGGCAAGCTTTTTTTTGAAATATTACAGGTAAAGAGATTGTCGCCCGTTTATTATTGGATAGTAGGCAAATGGTTTTTAAAAAGAACAATAGGGAACCTGGGAGGTCACTACACGTTGCTGTTTAAAAAGATCAGGGGCAGGTGGATGATCATAGCGGATCACAGCAGTTGATCTTATCCGCAGCAGATACGCCACACCGGCCGTCTTCATTGTATTAAACAATTCCCGGGTTAGCTGGCCAACACCGACCCGTATTCTTTATCCGTGTGGAAATTTTTTCTTCCACCATTTAATCAATATCCATATTGTGGCTACGGTGCTCAACAGTATCCAGGTATAAAAAATATAATTACCCAGGGTAGGGCTGTCGTAGAAAAAAAGCCATCCGCCTGCTATACCAGCGGTTGAAATAATCAACAGGTATACCAGAATCAGGGTAATGGACCAGACCACCCTTTTTAAAAATTCCTGCACATCCGGCTCCATGCTGCTCATACGTATACTGGGTTTACATGTTTTTATGCTGGAACAACAGGGCAAAGATAAAAATTTTAATGATCCTGTTGCTAACCCAGTACGTTAACGGCTCCTGCTACTCCAATAGCAAATTTTTGAATGCGGCGGAGTCTCCATTGAAAACGTTAAAGTCAACTTTGTAGGTTACGCCATTCACCCGCCCGCCTTCGCTGTGCTGCCAGAATATCCAGTCGCGTTTAATGCGAGGCGTGTCCTGCCGCAGGTAATGCGCCACCCAGAGGGGATAATCATCAAATTGACCGTCGAGGTATTGTTTGTAAAAATCAACATTGGTATAAATGATGGGTCTAACACCATAGTGCTGTTCCGTGGTTTGTAAAAAAGCTTTTACCTCTTTGCGGAGCCTGTCAACCGGCACACCATAGGTTTGTTCAACATCCAGCACGGGCGGCAGATCGCCGCGTTTAAGGTCAACCACATCAATAAAATTCTGTGCCTGTAGTTTACCGCTTTTGGTAGCCAGGAAAAAATGATAGGCACCCCTGCACATACCGGCATTTTTTGATCTGAACCAGTTCTGATTAAAATGACTGTCTACCCGCCCGATGCCTTCGGTAGCTTTTATAAAGGCAAAACCAATCTGTATGTTTTTTACCCGCATGTTTTTTACCAGGTTCCAGTTTATTTCGTCCTGGTGATGAGAGACATCAATGCCATGGATGGCATAATTGTCAGGAACCGCAATGCCAAATTCGGGGTAGGTTACAAAGTTGGTACTGTGATGATAGTACCACCACCAGGCCGACAGACCCATGCCTGCAAAAACAATAAAGACCAGGATCAGTTTACGGGAAGTTTTTTTCCTTTTTCGGGTTGCCATCAGTTTTTCACTCAAATGCAAATATAAACGCGGTTGTTCTATCTCTGGGCTATGATTTTTTTATACCCGTTTTTATTTGCCCGAGTAAAACCTTCTGCCTGCTCCAATTTTATTCCTGGCCTTGCTGCTATTTCCTTGCATGCCATTCAATTGAAAATGTATATTTATTTGTGCATGGCTGAAGTATAAATTGCCTTAAGATGTAAAACGGTGCCGGAGCGGTCATCGAAATAAGATTTTTGGCCTTCTTAAGGCCATCGGCATTAATTTTACAACAGCATGGGCCGATTTAATTTTAATGACAGTGTCAACCTATTATCCAAGCTCAGCCTGCGCCGGGCATGGAATGGGGCAAAGGTGCTCAGTAGCTTTTACCTCAGTAAATGGATAGGCAGACCAGTACAATGGGGATTTCCGCTTTCGATTGCTGTTGAACCCACTACGTCATGCAATCTGCGATGCCCGGAATGCCCCAGTGGTTTACGCGCCTTTACCCGGCCAACGGGCATGTTGCAGTCCGATTTTTTTAGTGCTACCATCAACCAGTTGTACAAGGAACTTTTTTACCTGGTTTTTTATTTCCAGGGAGAGCCCTATCTCAATCCACGGTTCCTGGAGATGGTAAAATACGCGTCCTCAAAAAAAATCTATACGGCAACCTCCACCAATGCCCACTATTTAACAGATGCCAATGCCAGGCAAACCGTTGAAAGCGGGCTGGATCGACTGATCATTTCCATTGATGGCACTACGCAGGAAGTATACCAGCAATACCGGGTGGGCGGCAGCCTGGATAAGGTATTGGAGGGCGCAAAAAATATTATAAAATGGAAAAAAGAACTGAAGCGTAAGACGCCTTTTATTATTTTCCAGTTCCTTGTGGTAAGGCACAATGAGCACCAGGTGGAAGCAGTAAAAAAACTGGCTGCGGATATGGGTGCAGACGATGTGTGGTTTAAAACGGCGCAGGTCTATGACTATGAAAATGATCCCAATCAGCTGATCCCGCTCAATAATAAGTACAGTCGTTACCGCAAAAATGAGGACAAGAGCGTGGAAGTAAAAAGCAGCCTGGAAAACCATTGCTGGCGATTATGGCATGCTCCTGTAATTACCTGGGATGGGCTGGTAGTACCCTGTTGCTTTGATAAAGACGCGCAACACCAGCTGGGTGATCTAAAAGGGAAATCGTTTAAAGAGATATGGCAGGATGAAAAATATAAATCATTCCGGAAAAAGATAATGCAGGGAAGGAAAAATATTGATATCTGCGCCAATTGCAGCGAGGGTACCAAAGTATGGAGCGATTAATATAGCTCGTGCAGGCGTATACATCCTGTGCGTGGCAGTCAGTCCAGCGAATCCTGTAAATAAAAATATTCTATGCCCCTTTCTTCATCAGTACTGGCCAGGTTAAGGCATCAGCAGGAAACCCTTCCTGAATTAGTTAAAGGCCTCACCGAACAACAGTTGAAAGAGCGCATCAATCCCGACAAATGGAGCGCTTTTGAAAACATTGTACACCTTACCGCTTACCAGCCTGTTTTCCTGAAGCGTCTGCAGTTAATGGAGCAACAACAGGAACCGCTGTTTGACCGGTACACCGCCGATAACGACCCTGTTTTTCATCAATACCAGGAACAGTCCCTGAAAGAATTGCTGGAAGACTACTCCACGCAGCGCTTCCTGCTTAACAACCATATCACGCAACTAAGCGAAACAACCCTGCGGCGCGGGGGCAGCCACCCGCTCTATGGCCGTTTCAATATCAGCCAGTGGGCAGATTTTTTTCTATTGCATGAAGCACACCATTTTTTTACCATTTTTATGCTTACCGCGGCTTTACGGACCAGGTTTCCACAGTAATTTTGCAGCCATACGTTAAATATTTTTTATGGGGATAGAGAAAGATATCAGGCAGACAAAATTCAGGAATGAGTACCAAAAGGCTACTATCAACCTGATTTATACGTTTAACTGGATGAACGAGCGGATCAAAAGCATGCTGGATCAATACGATATTACCCCACAGCAGTTTAATATATTACGTATTTTGCGCGGTGCCGGCAAACCCATTTCAACGCTCCAGATCCGCCAGCGTATGCTTGATAAAATGAGCGATACCAGCCGTATTGTGGACCGCCTTATAAAAAAGGGGCTGGTAAAAAAAGGGGTTTGTGAGGGCGACCGCAGGCTGGTAGATGTAAGTATTTCCGATACGGGTCTGCAGTTGCTTAAACGCATTGATGCTCACCAGGATCAGATGGATGAGGTATTTAAAAACCTGGATGAAGAACAGGCTATAACGTTAAATAACCTGCTCGACAGGATCAGAAACACGGAATAATGTAATTTCAAGCCTTAAACTACATTCAACTGGCATGATAAGCAGGATAGGTTTTTTCTTTTGTTCCTTCATATTCTTTTTTCATATTTCTTTTACCCAGTCGCCCAAGGCGGAGTTCCGCGGCGTTTGGGTGGCTACGGTAGATAATATAGACTGGCCTACAAAAGGCAACTATAATACAGAAAGCCAGCAGGTGGAGTTTATAAAACTGCTGGATATGCACCAACGCAATGGTATAAATGCCGTGGTAGTGCAGGTGCGGCCTGCTGCAGACGCATTTTATCCCTCGCCTTATGAGCCCTGGAGTGAATGGCTTACCGGCAAACAGGGCCAGCCGCCGGCGCCCTATTATGATCCATTGCGGTTTATGATTGAGCAAGCGCATAAACGGGGAATGGAATTTCATGCCTGGTGCAATCCATACCGGGCAACCTTCCAGGTAGGCAAATCCTCCATTTCCGCCACGCATATCACCCGACTGCATCCCGAATGGTTTTTTACGTATGGCAATACCCGTTATTTTGACCCCGGTAATAAAGAAGCACAGCAATTTGTAGTAGGTGTAATACGTGATATTGTAAGCAGGTATGATGTGGATGCCATTCATTTCGATGACTATTTTTATCCCTACCGGATCGCCGGAAAGGAGATCCCGGATGATGTTTCTTACCAGAAATATGGCAACGGCCTTAGCCGGGAAAACTGGCGCAGAAGCAATACAGACAGTATCATCGTGCAGTTGAGCAGGGCCATCAAGGAAGAAAAAAAATATTGCCGCTTTGGCGTCAGTCCTTTTGGGGTATGGCGCAATGAAAGCAAAGACAGTATCGGCAGCGCAACCAGGGCCGGTCAAACCAATTATGACGATTTGTATGCCGATATCTTATTGTGGCTAAAAGAAGGTTGGATAGACTATGTGGCGCCACAATTATACTGGGAGTTTGGGCATTCCGCGGCACCCTACGAGGTATTGCTAAACTGGTGGGGACAGCATACCTATGGCCGGCACTGTTATATCGGGCTGGGCATCTACCGGAGCGGCAGCAACAATGCATGGAGAGATAAAACGCAGTTGCCGCGTATGATAACAGCCCTTCGGAATACACCCAATATACAGGGTGCCATCTATTTCAGCAGTAAGACATTTGAAAAAAATCCCAATGGCTGGAGCGATAGCCTGCGCGAGCATTACTATAAATATCCGGCTATTATACCGCCCATGTCATGGATAGATACCGCTGCCATTGAGAAACCGGCGGTTGCACTGGCGGGTAGCAGCCCATATGCAAACGGGTCCATTATAGAAATCAATAACAAGGAAACGATCAAGAAGATCAAGTCCTTTATTGTATACGGGTTTGAGGCTGGTGATTCCATTAGAGACAAATCCAATCCGCAAAATATCCTGCAGATTCTTCCTGCTACCACTAATATGGTTCAGTTTATGCTTCCGCCCGCCGGTGACAAGGAAAAACAACTGGCCGTGAGCAGTCTTGATTTTGAAAACAATGAAAGCGAACTAAGTTTTTTGCAACGATAGATGCTGAAACCCCTGACGATTGTTGCGGCCCGGGAACTTGTGGCTTACTGGTTGATAGTATTTTTTCGGGCGTATTTATTAAATGCGAAACCGCTGAAAACCCCGGACTATCCCAGTAGCGGTAAGCTTTGTCTTATAAAGGTTATCTTTACGCCATTGTTTTAAACAGGAGAAATAGACTTTCTGGGGGCCAGAAAACCTGCCAGTCGTCTTTTTCTTTTTATTTATTTTCCGTGCCACACGGATGTAAAATAGTACAACATTCAGGAGCAAAAAATTTACCTATGCTTCATCGTATATTTTATCCGGGCTTGTTAGATCATTTACCCTTTGTAGTTATTGACGCTCATCAATCAGCTTAGCGGTGGAAAAAAGAATTGTATTGAAATGCTGATGGCCCTTTATCCGCTTCCGGCAATACCGGCGGTTCAAAAAAACATTGGCTTGTTTTGTAGAAATTTGAAAAGAACATGAAAAGATCAGCTGCTTCCAACTCTCCCGGGCTCCGGTTCAGGGAAGCGTTAAAAAAGGAAAAACCGCTTCAGATAGTCGGTGCTATTAATGCCAATCACGCCTTATTAGCCGGTCAGGCTGGGTTCAATGCCCTATACCTTTCGGGGGGTGGTGTAGCAGCCGGCTCACTGGGTATCCCCGATTTAGGTATTACCACGCTGGAAGATGTACTGATTGATATTAACAGGATTACCGGTGTAACAGATTTACCACTTTTAGTAGATATTGATACGGGTTTTGGGTCTTCTGCTTTTAATATTGCCCGTACAGTAAAATCACTGATAAAAGCCGGAGCAGCAGCCTTGCACATTGAAGACCAGGTAGGCTCGAAGCGGTGCGGACATCGTCCGGGAAAAGAAGTGGTAAGCAAAGAAGAAATGGTGGATCGGTTGAAGGCGGTTGCCGATGCCAGGACAGACGAACATTTTGTAATTGGTGCGAGAACAGATGCTTTTGCAAATGAGGGACTGGAAAAAGCACTGGAAAGAGCTATTGCATATAAAGAAGCAGGAGCCGATTTTATTTTTGCGGAGGCCGTACCCGACCTGTCTTATTACCAAAAATTTGTCGCTGCTACCGGTATTCCGGTACTCGCCAATATTACCGAGTTTGGTGTAATTCCTATGTACACCGTTGATGAATTACGTGATGCGGGTGTAGAATTAGTGCTTTACCCGCTCTCTGCTTTCCGTGCTGCCAATAAAGCGGCTGAGAATGTCTATCAGCATATCCGTAGAGACGGTACACAACAGAATGTTTTGGATACGATGCAAACAAGGGAAGAACTCTACAAGAGTATTGGATACCATGATTACGAAAAAAAACTAGATACGCTGTTTAAAAAGAATAACAATGGAGGATACCAATAAAACGCCGGCATTCAAACCCAAGAAAAGTGTGGCACTTTCTGGGGTAGTGGCGGGCAATACGGCTTTATGCAGTGTAGGAAAAAGTGGCAACGATTTGCATTATAGAGGGTATAATATCCTGGACCTGGCAGAAAAAGCTGAATTTGAAGAAGTCGCTTATCTGTTGATTTACGACTCTTTGCCCGATAAAAAGCAGTTGGCAAACTATAAAGCCAAATTAAAATCGCTGCGGGGCCTGCACCATTCAATAAAGAATATTTTACAGCAGATTCCGGCTGCCGCTCATCCGATGGATGTGATGCGTACCGCCGTTTCAGCTATCGGCAGTATCCAACCGGAAAAAGATGACCACGCTATTTCAGGGGCAAGAGACATTGCGGATAAATTACTGGCCTGTCTCAGCTCTGCATTATTGTATTGGTATCATTTCACCCATAACGGAAAGTCGATCGACGTTGAAACAGACGATGATACTATTGGAGGACAGTTTTTACATTTGCTCCATGGGCGAAAACCCGCAGATTCATGGGTAGAGGCCATGCAAATTTCATTGAATCTGTATGCAGAGCATGAATTTAATGCGTCTACTTTTACCAGCAGGGTAATAGCAGGCACAGGGTCAGACATTTATTCAGCCATCACCGGAGCAATAGGGGCATTGCGCGGGCCCAGGCATGGAGGGGCAAATGAAGTGGCTTACGATATTCAAAGCAGGTACCATTCACCAGATGAAGCTGAAAAGGATATTCGCAGGCGATTAGAAAATAAAGAAGTAATTATTGGATTCGGGCATCCTGTTTATACCATTTCCGACCCGAGAAATGTAGTTATTAAAAAGGTGGCAAAGCGGCTTTCCGAAGCCTCAGGCGATATGCTTTTATACAATATTGCTGAACGACTGGAAACTCTGATGTGGAATGAGAAAAAAATGTTTCCAAACCTAGATTGGTTCTCAGCGGTCTCCTATCATTTGATGGGGGTGCCAACCCCGATGTTTACACCTCTTTTTGTGATATCAAGAGTTACGGGATGGAGCGCTCATGTAATAGAGCAACGGCAGGATGGAAAAATAATCCGTCCAAGTGCTAATTATACCGGACCGGAAAAAAGGGAATTTGTCTCGATTGAAAACCGCTAATAGATCTTTCGTAGTAAAACAACTCAATAGAAATGTCATCACAGATAGCAAATGAAAGACCGCAACCAGACAAAGTTTTAATCGACATAGTGGATTATGTATTAAACTATGAAATTATAAATGAACTTGCCTGGACAACAGCCCACTATTGTTTACTGGATACATTGGGATGCGGACTGGAAGCCCTTACTTATCCTGCCTGTACTAAACTATTAGGGCCGGTTGTACAGGGTACCATTGTGCCCAATGGTGCAAAAGTTCCCGGAACACAATTTCAATTAGACCCGGTTCAGGCTGCTTTTAATATTGGTACGATTATTCGCTGGCTGGATTTTAATGATACCTGGCTGGCTGCGGAATGGGGACATCCTTCGGATAACCTGGGTGGCATCCTCGCTACTGCAGACTGGCTTTCAAGAACATCCATTGCAAAAGGGAAACCCGGACTGAAGATGAAAGAGGTATTGGAAGCGATGATAAAAGCACATGAAATTCAGGGCATACTGGCCTTGGAAAATTCGTTTAACAAAGTTGGATTGGATCATGTTATTTTAGTAAAATGTGCCTCTACTGCTGTAGTCGGAAAATTAATCGGGCTTACCCGGGATGAGTTAATCAATGCGGTTTCATTGGCATTTGTGGACGGACAATCTTTAAGAACATACCGTCATTCTCCGAACACCGGCAGCCGCAAATCATGGGCTGCAGGAGATGCTACGTCCCGAGCTGTTTGGTTGGCACTGATGGCAAAAACAGGAGAAATGGGCTATCCGTCTGTATTAACGGCAAAAACATGGGGCTTTTATGATGTATCTTTTAAAGGGAATGCATTTAAGTTTCAACGCAATTACACTTCTTATGTAATGGAACATGTGCTGTTCAAGATTTCCTTCCCTGCAGAATTTCATTCGCAGACTGCCGTGGAAGCCGCCATGACCCTTCACGATATTCTACATAAATCAGGTAAGACAACGGACGACATTAAGCAAATCATCATCCGCACACACGAAGCCGCTATCCGCATCATTGACAAAAAAGGGCTGTTGAATAACCCTGCGGACCGGGACCATTGCATTCAATACATGGTTGCCGTACCCTTGATTTACGGAAGACTGACCGCTGCGGACTACGAAGACAATATCGCTTCAGATACAAGGATTGATGTATTGCGTGATAAAATCACTTGTGTGGAAGATACACAATTTACCAAAGATTATTATGACCCTGAAAAACGCTCTATTGCCAATGCATTGACAATAGAATTATATGACGGAACTATTTTAAACGAGATCGTAGTGGAGTATCCCATCGGTCATAAACGCAGAAGAGAAGAAGGAATTCCCGAGTTATTGAAGAAATTCAACATCAATCTTGCCAGAAAATTTCCTGAAAAACAGCAACAGGCTATTTTACGTATCGCGTTGGACTATTACACATTAATCAATACACCTGTAGATGAGTTTGTAGATTTAATGGTAATTTGATTCGATGAAAATGTAAAAATGTATGGCTATTGTCAGGAAAAAATTTGAATCAGCCGCAGGGAGAAATGAAATTACTGCTTGCTTGATGTTGTGCACCCTGTTCGGAAGAATTAATGGAGCCGTTAGCGCTTCCCCGAATTGAGTTTAGCATTTTCTTTTATAATCCGAACATCCATCCGAGAAAAGAATATGAACAACGTAATATAACGGATGCTGATTCGTGCGAAAGCTGCTGACAATTTATGGAAAAAGCAGGTGACAGGTTTTAAAAAAATGCGGAAATCAAGCACCCGCACCCGGCATGTATTTGAGAGAAATCTTGCAGCAGGCCTGATTGCAAGGTTGTTCTTCCCGCAAGGCATACAAGTAAATTTTTATCCAACTTCTTATCATCCATAATCTTTTTACCTTTGCAATCTGCCTGGAGGATCGGTCCGCCATTTGCAGCGCCCTTATTCATCATTCTATAAACTAAATAGTATATGCCCGGTTTAGAATTGTTTGGTACCG
Organism: Bacteroidota bacterium; assembly: GCA_040007355.1. GTDB lineage: Bacteria > Bacteroidota > Bacteroidia > Chitinophagales > Chitinophagaceae > JACMLD01. The sequence continues at coordinate 26,846 of JBDTVE010000255.1, forward strand.
AAGAACGCAGCAGCGTAAATGATGTACTGGAGACAGGTATCCTGATGCGCTATGGATTTGATGGCCCACGAAAAGGCGTCTGGAAGGCCAAAGAACTGGAGACTGCTATCTGCAGGATGTTTGGCAGCCGGCATGCGCAACTGGTGAGCAGTGGTACCGCGGCACTTACCACGGCCATGGCGGCGCTGGGTATCGGCTATGGAGATGAAATCATTCTTCCTGCATTTACGTTTGTGGCCAGTTTTGAAGCGGTTCTCAGCGTAGGCGCCATACCGGTTTTTGTGGATGTGGATGATAGTTTAACACTTGACCCGGCAGCGGTGCGTAAGGCCATCACCCCTAAAACCAAATGCATTATGCCGGTGCACATGTGCGGCGCCATGGCAGATTTGGATGCGTTGCTGGCCATTTGCAAAGAACACAAACTTGTTTTACTGGAAGATGCCTGCCAGAGCATTGGCGCGACGTATAAAGGCAGAAAGCTGGGCACCATCGGCGATGCCGGTACGTTCTCTTTTGATTTTGTAAAAACCATTACCTGCGCAGAAGGCGGGGCTGTATTAACCAACCGGGAAGATATTGCCGTTAAGAGCGATGGCTATAGTGACCACGGCCATGACCACCTGGGAACTGACCGCGGAGCCGACCTGCATCCCTTTATCGGATATAATTTCAGGATCTCGGAACTGCATGCGGCCGTTGGCCTGGCCCAGATACAAAAGCTTGATCAGTTCCTGGAAATACAAAAACGCAATCATAGCGTGCTAAAAGAAATCCTTTCGCAGATACCGGAAATTTCTTTCCGGCGGTTGCCCGACCCCGAGGGCGATAGCTGCACCTTTTTAAGCTGGTTCCTGCCCACAGAAAACATTACCCGTTTGGTGGTGGCTGCATTGAAAGAGCAGGGTATACTGGCCGGCAATTTTTATTGGTTCGATAATAACTGGCACTATATACGCAAATGGGATCACCTTAAACAGGGAACCACCCTGCATGCCTTAAGCCCGGAACACAAGGCTGCCGTCATGCATCATGCCGGTAAAAACTTCGCTGCCAGTGATGCGGTAATGAGCCGTTGCATTTCTACCGCTATTGCTTTATTATGGACGGAAGAACAGGCAAAAGAAAAAGGAGATAATATAGCGAACGCCGTAAGACGTGCCTTGTTGCAGCAGGGCATTGCTATTTAATTGCAGAAAGTTCAATATCATTGGCTCCCATGAAAATCATCAATTGGGAATAACCAGTTATTGATCGCCGACTTTTTTCATTCCGGATGCTGTAGGTAGGACAAAGAACCAGGAATACCAAACTACTTTCCTTCCAGCTTATTCACATAATCAAGCGACCCTAACCGCAGCCGGAGGGGTATGGCGGTTGCTTTCTCAAACTGCCATTCCTTTTTGCAGAAAAATCCAAAACCACGGGTATAGTAGTCGGGTTCAATACCGCCGCGCACGGGTAAAGGCGGCATCGCCGGCGTAAATAACAAAAAGCTACCCTGGATGAAGGATTCAGCGCCGGCGTTTGATTTTTTTTTTGAAACGGTATTAACAGTCGGAAGGATAAATATAACAGGCTCAGGTACAACAGTCAAAGACCCTACCTGGGTAAAGGCAGGTGTGCTGGGGCTAAGAAAAAACAACACAACAAGAAATTTATAAATACGTTGCACGCGGATGTCTTTTTTTGTACGTAAATTACGGCCTGATTTTTGTGGATCGTCGCAATTTTTTTTATTTTTTAGCGGTACTTGGTCTAAATCCTAAGCAAGTTATGTCACTGGGACAAAGTTTACAACAAAGATTGCTCCAGAAGTTGTCGCCCCAGCAGATTCAGTTAATGAAACTGTTGCAGGTGCCTACAGCTAACCTGGAAGAGCGCATAAAAGAAGAAATGGAAGAAAACCCGGCCCTGGAAGCGGGAGAGGATGGTCATGATGATAGCATGACTGAGGAAACGAAGGATGAGTTTGAGACGGCCGATGATGAATTTGAAACGGATGGCAGTGAAGAGCAATACGATAATATTGATGTAAGCGATTATGTATCGGATAGCGATGACGAGGTAGGCGACTATAAACTTCGGGATGATAATTACGGCGATCCGGACGAACAGAAAACGGTGCCGGTGAAAGTGGAGATATCGTTTCATGAAATGCTGGCCGACCAACTGGGTATGCTAAACCTGGATGATCGCGCTCAGAAGATTGCCGAGCAGATCATCGGCAGCATTGACGACGACGGATACCTGCGCCGGGAAAGCTCTTCTATTAAAGACGATCTGGCCTTCCGGCAGAATATAGACGCCAGCGAAGAAGAAATAGAAAAACTGATAGAAAAAATACAGCATTTTGATCCTTCCGGTATCTGTGCGCGTAATTTGCAGGAATGCCTTTTATTGCAGTTGTACCGCAAGCTGGGTGAAGGCCGGCCGGTTGAACAGGCCATCCTAGTACTGGAAGACTATTTTGAGGAGTTCACCAAAAAACACTACGAGAAAATACAGCGCGGGTTAAATATAGACGATGAGGGTCTCAAAGAGGTGATTGTACAGATTGTAAAGCTTAATCCAAAACCAGGCGGCAACGTAGGGCATATGAACAAGGGGGAAAGCTATATCATTCCCGATTTTTTTATTTTTAACAACGCCGGTAAACTGGAGCTCACCCTCAATTCACGCAATGCACCTGATCTGCGTATCAGCGAGGGCTACCGCGATATGCTGAAAGACTATGACCGCGGCACAAAAAAAGACAAGCGGCAAAAAGAAGCGGTCTTGTTTATCAAGCAAAAAATAGACGCGGCCAAATGGTTTATAGACGCTATTAAACAAAGACAGCATACGCTCACCAGTGTAATGGGCACCATCATGGAATACCAGCACGAGTTTTTCTTAACAGGGGATGAAACCACGATGCGTCCCATGATTTTAAAAGACATCGCGGAACGCACCAACCTGGATATCTCCACGGTAAGCCGCGTAGCCAACAGTAAATTTGTGCAAACAGAATTTGGTACCTACCGCCTGAAATTTTTCTTCAGCGAATCGTTGAGTACCGACAGTGGCGAAGAAGTTTCTACCCGGGAAGTAAAGAAGATACTAAGCGATATGGTGGGCGATGAAAGCAAGAAAAAACCGTTGAGCGATGAAAGACTTACTGAACTGTTGCAGGAAAAAGGATATAATATTGCAAGGCGAACGGTTGCCAAATACCGGGAGCAGCTGAACATACCGGTTGCCAGGCTGCGGAAGGAATTATAATAACCGGCTATCCATCATCCATCGGCGAGGTTGTTACCTGACGCCAAAAGCCTTTTAAAACGAGCTGTTTTTTGAAACTAAGATCCATCTAAAATATAGTACAATGGAGAAAGAAGGAACTGTAGCATTGTCAACTGCCGGCGCCGGTTATGCATGGCCGGTACCCATTCGTTTTTTCGGTCAGCTGATATCCTTTGTCTTTCACCCGCTTTTTATACCTTCCTATATTGCCACCTTTATCATATACGTGGATCCCTATGCTTTTGCCGGCATGACGGATAAGGCAAGATTGTTTAAATTGATCTCGGTGATTTTCAGCACGGCCTTCCTGCCGCTTTTCAGCGTAGCTTTGATGAAACAACTGGGTTTTATTCAGAGTATCTATCTGCGTTCTCAAAAAGATCGCATCATACCCTATATTGTTTGTATGATATTTTATTTCTGGGCCTGGTATGTGTCAAGGAATTTGCATGATAGCCCCTCATTGGTTGCCATGTTGCTGGCTGTTTTTTTATCTTGCATAGCCGGTATGATGGCCAATATTTATTATAAAATAAGCATGCATGGTATTGCTGCTGGCGTGCTGTTGGTATTGTTTACATGGATGGCTTTTAATGGCATGTTTTTGCCCGGTTTCTGGCTCGCCGCGGCCATGTTTGTTACCGGGCTTATCTGCACCGCCCGTTTTATTGTTTCTGACCACAGCAGCTTTGAAATTTACAGCGGCCTGCTGGTAGGCGCACTATGCCAGCTGGTGTCCTTAGGCATTGCGGTATAACTATTTTATGTACCTCTCAATATGTATTTACCGGATTGCAGGTTCTTTACCGCCAGATGAACGGCGTTCGCACACGTCGCCGGGGTGCTAAAACCACCTGGATGGAACAGCGCGTTTTCCTGCAAATAACAAAGCCCAATCATAGGGTACGATTGAGCTGTTGTTGTTTTCCAAACCATCTGTGTATATGTCCAAGGCTAGCTATTCAATATCTTTGAATGGGTCAGGTATCTCTTTGTTGGATGGTATATAAACAGGCAACTGCCGTTCTTAATGGTATTGATTACATTGTTTACCTGGCTGGCGGGCACGGCCGGGCAACCATAGCTTCTTCCGTTAAAGGGGTTGTTTTTTATAAAATTGGAACCTACATAGTCCGATCCGTGTATCACAATATTTCTCGCTTCTGCCTTATCATTGAAACCGTTTTCCAGGCCTTCAATTTTTAGGGCAAGACCGTGGCCGCCATAATAGGTAGCTTCTGTTTTATAGAAACCAAGGCTACTCATATGGCTTTCGGGGCTGTTGGAGAAGGAGCGGGCATATTCTGAGCCTGATTTTCTGCCATGGGCAACATAAGTGTTTATTAATACTTTCTGCTGATCCATATCAATTACAAAAAGGCGTTTTCTCCTGGAAGACTGGCTGAAATCGCAAATAGTTAAAACAGACGCGCGTGCAAGCATTCTTTTTTGCTGTAAATAGAGGTATCCCCTGTAGGCATAATTAAAAGCTGCTTTGGTAAGTCCAAAACTTTGCAATTTCAACGCATCATACATTTGAACACCTGCCGCTGTAATTGCGGTAGAATGGTAAGCTGCAAGGCCGATGCCCGTGTTGGTTATTGGTTTGGAGGAATTGTTACCGGCGTTGTTTTTAACCGGGATAAACAGGAGCAGGGCCACAAGTGCGTTTGCCCACACTTTTCTTGAAAGGGTATTCATGGATAACGTTGGATTTTAAATGTTGCTGTACCTAGCTGAAACGGCAACGGGAACAAAATATTATGATATTATCGATTCTGCAAATTAAAAACACCCTTTTTTTTATTCTACCAGTACGCAAAGTTATTGCCTTTCCTGTAATAGGTGTTTAACCTAGTAAAACATTAAGTTTTCTTTAGTAAAAACAGGGAATTTTACGATGGTCGTTGAGGGGAAAACTCCAGTGTGTAAATTTTTATCAGTAGCAGGAAAAGGGATATGAGCAGCGGTCCGAATATAAGGCCAATAAACCCAAACAGGTTAATACCGATAATGACCCCGAACGCGGTAACCAGGGGATGGGTATCCCCAATTTTTTTCTGTATGGTAAACCGGAAAATGCCATCCATCGTGCTGATGATACCAAACCCGTATGCCAGCATGGCAAAACCCTTCCAGGTCTGACTATGTGCAAAAAATATCAATGCAATGGACACATAAGCTGCGGCCGCACCTACTACCGGCAGCATGGAAGTAATACAGGTAACAACAAACCAGAAAAAAGGTTCCTTAACACCCAGCACCAGGTAGCCTACTACGCCAAGTACACCCTGGAAAAGCGCAATCAGAGGTATCCCAATGGCATTGGATAATACCATGTTCTTTACTTCGCTGGCAATCCGGTTCAGGTTGGTATCGCTCAGGGGCAGTACGCGGTACAGGGTTCTTTCCATAGTGCTGCCTTCTACCAGCATAAAATAAAGAATGAGATAAAGGAAAATAATACTGGTGATGGTATTAAATGTTGCGCCCAGCAATGAAGGCAGGTTACGGGCTATGAACTCGCCAAATGATTTTATATTGGTATCATCTATAAAATTAAAACCCGTTTTCAGCTCTATATTTTCAATAAATTTCTGTAAGGCTGCAATCAGTTCCGAAGAATGTTCAATGGTAAAATTGATTTTTGAAGAAAGCATGTTTATCACGGTGCCGATGGGTACCAGTATGATAAGAAAGGAAGCCAGCATTAACAGGGCTGCAGACCAGGAAGGTTTCCATTTCCGCATGTATACCAGCCTGAACATCCACTTACGCATAATTACATACAGGGTAAGGGCGCCCAGAAAAGCGGGGATAAAGCTTTTCAGCTCGCTGAATAATATATACCCCAGCAGTATCAGCGCCGAGATAAACGTGAGCTGCCTGATCCTTCCATCGGAGATATATTCATTCATACTGCCAAGGTAGAGATAAAAACCCACCTGCGTTGCGACAGATGGGCTCAAAATGCTGTAAAGCGCGCTAAATTTTCTTATGTTTCCAGTGTCCTTTTTGAAATACTATATAGGCAGCTATGGCGGTGCCGGTTTCCGCCACCGGGATGGCTATAAATACGCCAAACGGGCCCATATTCATATATTTTGCCAGGAACCAGGCAAGCGGGATCTGGAAAAACCAGTAAGCAAATAAATTAATGATGGTAGGTGTACGGGTGTCACCCGCACCATTAAACGCGTTTGCATAAACCATGCCGGTACCGTAAAAAATAAAGCCGGCACTTACGATTCTTACCGTTTCGGTTGCGTAGGCGGCAACCGTGGTTTCCCGGGTAAAAAATGAAATGATATAAGGCGCAAATACCAGGAAAATGATAGATACACTACCCATAAAGACCGCATTGTAAGCAGCGCTTCGTTTTACTGACTGCACCGCCCTCTCCGGTTGACCAGCGCCCAGGTTTTGTCCTACCAGCGTGGCCGCCGCATTGCTAAGTCCCCATGCCGGTAATAAAAAAAACATGATGATGCGAATGCCGATCTGGTAGCCGGCCGATGCGTCGCTATGACCGGTCTGCACCACCAGGCTGGCCAAAACAATCCAGCTGCCGGATCCAATTAAAAATTGTAGTGTTCCCGGCCATGCGATATCAACTAGAGAACGGAGAATGGCCCAGTTGGGTGCCAGGTGCCGGGTAGTAAAACGTATCAGGCTTTTACCATTGAATAAATGATAAAGCTGGTACCCCACGCCAATGCTGCGTCCAAGCGTGGTAGCAATGGCTGCGCCCTCCAGGCCAAGCGCCGGCAGCGGCCCCAGGCCGCGTATCAGCAGGGGGCATAAAACAATATTGCAGGCATTGGCGATCCATAAACTTTTCATGGCCATCATGGCATTGCCCGCACCACGAAAAATGCCGTTGATCAGGAACAGCAACATGATCACCAGGCTGCCACCCATAATGATGCGAGTATACCCTACGCCGGATTGAATGGCAGCTTCCTCGGCCCCCATCCATCTTAATATTTGTGCAGAAAAAATACAGCCGGGGATACTCACCGCCAAGGTGATGGCGAGGGACAATAAAATAGCCTGCATGCCGGCCCGGGTGGCGGCTGCGGGGTCTTTTTCTCCCACCCGCCTGGCCACCATGGCAGTTGCAGCCATACTGATGCCAATGGCAAGTGAATACACTATGGTAATAACAGATTCCGTAAGACCCACGGTGGAAGTAGCATGTTTACCCAGGTGACTTACAAAAAAAATGTCCACCACCGCAAATACGCTTTCCATGCACATTTCCAGCATCATGGGTATGGCCAGTAGTATAACGGCTCTGCGGATGCTGCCGGTGGTATAGTCAAGTTGTTCGCCGTTCAGCGATTGTCGTATTAATGAATAGATACGGGCTGATTTACTAGCTGTTGCCGTAGTTGTTGAAGAGGTCATTTATAGATAAGTTGAAATAAATAATATCAGGCAACGGGTGTAGCCAGAAGTATAAGTCAATAAAATGCAGGTTCTTTACAATGGAGCAAACCTAGAAGCGTTTCATATGCTGTAATTGTAGATGGGATAAAAATAAGGATATTTTTTCTACAGGTAAAAAAATTATGATGGTTTGGGGGAAGCTCCGGCGGGGCGTTTATCCGGTATAATGTACAAAAGTAGTCGGTATATGATTCTACAGCAATCGGCATGAGACGGCGCAATTTCAGTCCAGCCATAATTAAATGACGAAATTGATTAACTTATAACTTCCCGGGCAGTCAGAAAGGGATTTTACAGATGCGTCGCCGTATAAACGATTTGCATTTATGGGAATTTGCATATCGGTGCGGGGAAGCAGGCTAGGTGTATCGGAACAAAGAATTGGGCGACGGATTTGCGTAAATAACCAGCAGGATGCTTCCGAGCGTGATCAATATGAGCCAGCAATTAAAACATATCAGTAAATTCATGAGCCTGGTACTCCGCCACAAGCCGGAGCAAATTGGATTGTATATAGATGAAAATGGCTGGGCCAGTGTGCAAGAGTTGGTTGAGAAAATGAATGCCAAAGGCGTCCGCACAGACAGCGGCACTATATACATGCTTGTGGAAAGCAATGAAAAGAAAAGGTTTGCCTTAAACACAGACAAAACCATGATAAGGGCCAGCCAGGGACATAGCATTGAAGTGGAATTAAATTTAACCGCTCTTGTGCCTCCGGTTGTTTTATATCATGGTACTTCCAACCGGTTCCTGCAAAGCATTCTTGACCATGGCCTGCAAAAGCAAACCCGGAATCATGTACACCTGAGCGCAACCATTGAAACAGCAACAGCGGTAGGCAGCCGGCATGGTAAACCGGTTGTGTTGGCGATTAACGCAAAGGCCATGCATGATGCAGGGTTCCTGTTTTATTTATCAGCGAATAAAGTATGGCTTACGGATTCCGTGCCATCACAATATCTTTATGCAGCAGAAGGATAAACAGCCTGCAATAAAAACAAACATTCTCATTGAAACGCACACTTGTCATAGGCGATATTCACGGAGGCCTAAAGGCCCTGGTGCAGGTATTAAACAGGTCGGCAGCAACTGCAGCCGATACCCTGGTATTTTTGGGAGATTATGTGGACGGATGGAGTGAGTCGGCACAGGTAATTGAATTTGTAATGAAGCTGGCAGCGCGGCAGCCATGTATTTTTATAAAAGGTAATCATGATGTATGGTGTGAAGACTGGTTGCGAACCGGTCATGGCGACAAGACCTGGCTTTTTCATGGCGGCCAGTCTACCGCAAAGAGCTATGCGGCTCTGGACACATCCTCCCGGCAGCAACACATTTATTTTTTTGAAAAAATGAAGTTGTATGAAATAGATGCGCAAAACAGGTTATTCATACATGCTGGTTTTACTTCCATGCATGGCCCGCAAAAGGAGTTTCATTCGTCTAATTTCAGCTGGGACAGAACACTATGGGAAATGGCGCTTACCCTCGATAAAAAAATTACCCGCGATTCATTGCTGTTTCCAAAAAGATTAAAGCTGTTTCAGGAGATCTATATCGGCCATACGCCCACCTTGTATTACGATGTTACCCTGCCCATGCATGGTGCTAACGTGTGGAACCTTGATACCGGCGCAGCTTTCACGGGTAAACTAACAGTCATGGACATAGACACGAAACGTTTTTGGCAAAGTGACCCGGTTAAAGATTTGTACCCAGGTGAAACAGGCCGGAACAGGGTTGGATAAAGCGGTCTACGGTTCTTTTCAATGACAACCGCAATGCACTGCAAATACTGTTTTATCTAATAGTTCCAGGATTGAGCATGATTGTCCGGATGCAGGCGCAATTCGCCCATTGTGAAACAGTGCTATAGATTACAATATTTGCCAGTCATGAAGATCCTGCCAGCAAGGGTGTTTTGCTGTAAACGGTAATAGTCTCCTTTCTGTTGATCCTGTTGTTTTATTGCCACCAATGGTTCCTGTTCACCGTGTTTGGGCCGGGCAAGCGCCGTTGGCCTCAGGTCTTTTTACTGTTAACGAGTAGGTTGATATACCAACAGGCATCCAGCAATTTTTGCAGGTGATGATGATAGGTAATCAGGTTTTTGGGTGCTATATTTTCCAAAACGGTAAAGTCGGAGAGCCCTGCTTCCATCCAGGCGTAGATATCCTGCTTCCAGCGTTTAAGGTCGTGAAATTGAAAAAATGATTGGAGAACTGAAAGCGGGTCATTTAATTCGGCTGCCGAAAGCGAACAGGGCAATAACGGATTACTCTCTATTTCTTTCAATTTGCCCTGTTTAGCTTTTTTAACCAGCCTATTTTTATACTTGCTGCTGCTGGTGATAAGAAAGCATGCTTCAACCAGTTTCTCCAGCCTTTCATAAAAATAAAGCAGGTTGCCCGGACAACCCTGTTTCCAATTGTATTTTTCAACCAAAGCCGCTTTGCAGGTTTTTTCTAACCTTTCTTTCATTTCAGCAAGGGAGCCAAAACAAAAAAAGTCTGTAATGACCCAATAAGGATCAATATGGTTGGTATCGTCCATTGACAGTGCCAGCCTGTTCAGGTAAGCCTGGTTGGTAAACAAGGGTTCTTTTTGCATAGCGCCAGTAATTTTTGAACGCGTTCAAGTAATAAGGAAATCGTTTGGTATTTTATGGTAAAATTGCTATTATACCGGCCATCCACATATGCTTTTTGCAAGTAATGGAACAACTGCTTTTCCGGGCCTGAATCCCGAGGAAAGACAGCCTGGGTAGCCGGTACAAAATGCCGGTTATACCGGTATAGCTTATCCAGGTTATGGGTGTGTACCCGTAAACCGGTTGCAGACCAAATGGTACCGGAATAGATTTGTTCCGCTGCCTGATGCAAATGAAAAGTAGCCAGCGCATATTGTTTGCGTATTATAAATAATTCAGCGCCCGATATAAACTCCACGGCCCTTGCCTGATGGGTGTCCAGTATATCCCTTGCTGCTTTCAGGTTGGCGCTATATTCATTGGGAATGGCCAATGGAACAATACCCGCATCATACAACAGGTTTGCTTCATGGTATACCTGGCTGGCAAAAACATGGTCTTTCATCAGCCAGCCGTTGAACTGATGAACAGGCAATACAAGAGCCGTGATGGCTATACTGCCCGCTGCGGCATGTTCAATGGTATCCTGTAGTTCATCGTTTAACCGTTTGTCTGTTTCTGCGGCCAGTACCAGCAGCCCCAGCGACTCAATTGCAAATGTTGGGGTTGTTGTCTGCAGAAAAATATTCTCCGATTTTTCCGCCCGCTGGATCACCGAAATCAGGAAAATTTTTTCCGGTGTCACCAGGGAAACGATACGATTGATCACGGCTGTAAAGGAATCCGGTCCAAAAGAAAAAAATGTCTTTTTCATACTCGTTATTTTAGGCTTGTATTGTTGACGCCGCAGACTGCCGCTCAAACTTTTAATTGCGGCAGATCGTTTTCGGCCTTGTTAATGATCAATGCTATACCCGGACGCAAAAATTATTGCGACCCGCCTTGCTGGTTGTGTACAGGAGAATTGCCTTTGTTATTCCCGGCTTACGATCAGGCAAATACAGTCTCCTTTAAGACTATTCGTTAATTCCTGTTTTTTGCTTAACGGAAGCCTGGCCTCATTAGCCGGCCGACTTCCCGCACGTATAAACAGGTTGGATTATGTATCATCCTTCTTACTGTAAAACCTCCTTTAAGAACTTGAGATAGGGGATATCTCTGTCAAAGGCTAAAAAAAAGGATGCTAAGATTATCAGATGCCCTGTTATAGGCCTGAACCGGCAAAACCTGTTGCCGGGTGATTGACTGCCCCGTCTGCATTATGACTGCCAACTAACTATTCATTTTTTTTGTCAATTGGTATTTTACTTCGTCTTCGGCAACCTGCATGGCTTTCAAGGCAAGCGCTTCGTGCTGCACTATCTCTGTAATCTGGTCAGCCAGCCACAAGGTGAGCAGGTACTCCGGATCCGCTTCCAGTATAGTAGCAAAAAGCACCAGCTGTTCTTTTTTTGCCCTGCGTTCTCCTCTTTCAATTTTGCTTAGCATAGGCGTATCCATCTCCAACTGGCTAGCCACCTGGCGCTGCAATAGGCTTTTTGCCGCTCTTAATTTTTTGATGATTGAACCAAACTGATTACCCAATTTACTTATATTGACTTGCCAATTTCTGACAAATATAACTAAAATATTTAGTAAGATCGCATTATATTTGTTTTTTTTATGCACATTTTGATGAGTCAAAAAGAATCAGGCGGACTTGTCCATACTTTTATTTATCCAAACGCTAAATTTTCTTCCAGGTAAGCAATCAAGCGGTTTCTAAGGTAATAGCTCCTGTCTTTTTTCATTTGACCGATAGCTTTTTTTAAATAATCGGAGGTATAATGTGTAATCATTTTTTCCGTCAGTGCCGGAAAGCAATTTTCATCACCGGCTGATGGATCATACCACATAAAGCTTTCATCTTTGTACAATACAGCTTTCAACAGCGCGTGCATATCCGTAAGTACCATTGGCTCAAAATAATGGAGGATAATACTGTAAGGGGTATACGATTTAATATATTCAATCATCTTCCCGTATTTTTTTTCCGCATCCATAAGGTTGAAGCAAAACAAGCAGGCCGCAGTATTACCACTGGTTGAGGAATGTTTTGCTTTTGTTAACATTTTGGTGCGAAACTTTTTTCTTTCTTCCTCATCACTGATTCGGTTACTGATAAACCGGAAATCTTCAAAATTAAAATCCAATGGAAAAAGAGTGGTTAGCACAGCGGCTAGTTTTGTTTCATCCTTTTCCAGGGTGTAGATTTCTTTTAATAACAACAGGTAGGGAATATTGTATTCTTCTTTCGTATTCAGCCTGATCTGGTCCTGGCAATAGTTGGCTGCCAATTCAGGAAGGCCGGTTTCTACCAGCAGCCGGATAAGCCTGAGGTTAAAAGCATTGTTATAGGTAATGGGTTTAAACATATTGTAATAGACGGAAAAAAGCTGGTTGGCTTCCACTAACCGGAAAATAATTTCTGTATAGAAACTGGTATCTGTATTGCTGTTTGAAGAGAACTGTCGGTATTGTATTGCCAACGCCTGAACCAGCTTAGTTTTCCGTTCGCTGCTGCTGAAACCAATTATATTTTCGAGGTGTAATAAATAATACTTCGCAATTGTTGCTTTGCTGCTCACTATATGTGCGCTGAAAAGGCCGGTTGCTGCCATCCAGTCCTCTTCTTCCTGAATGGCTATGATGGCGGGAGCAACTTGTTGCAACAAACCCTCTATATATTTAGGGATTTTATTGCTGCTATTGTTTATATTGAACTGGAACCGGTAACATGTTTCCATGATCGAATGAAAATTGAGGAATGCATCCGTATCTGTAAGATTTGTCAGGTAATGCTGTACAATCGGGTTATGAACAGCAGCCCACAATTCAATTATTTTTTTTAGCTCGGTTGGATCAATATTTTTCCTGTTTTTTATCACCGCCTTGATAGCATCATTGGTTAGTTGTACCGTTTCAGCCACTGTGGGCAGTTGGGTTCTGCTTGAGAAATGATGTATAAAGCTCAATTCAATATCCCGGTTTTTTAAAAACAAAACCCTTATCCACTCTTTTAATTCGCCGGGCTCAGCGTTGTCCAGCAATTGGTTTGAGGGAATGGTTTTCATTGTCTTCTTTGAACCAGTTTTCAATTCCTTGCCAATATGAACAAGCAACGCGGCCTTGTGGCAACAAAAATGATTAGAACCCATTTTGCAATCGCAATGATGATCGTTAACCCTCATATCGGGGGCGATGTTCAAAGACAGGTCAAACGTTTTGCTGCCTTCATCAACATAAGCAATAAAATGTCCTTTCTCGGTTTCGTCACATTCCCTCACCAGGCATTTTCCGGCTTTTTTCAGTAATTCTTTAGTTAAAATAGTTTTGTAGTTTTTAAGCGAAAGTTCCATTTGTTGATTTTATCCTGTTTTTGAAGGCACAAATGTACAGCGCGCGGCGGCTTTTTCGCCGGCCCGGTGGGTAGTTATGAACCTGAACAAAATTCCCTGCACTCAATACCGTTCTCATTTCTTCGCATATATTAAAAAATACTGGATGCGCAGAAATTCTCTCCGGTAGTTTAATTGAAAACCATTGGCAGCAAGTTCCAGGTTAAGTTGCGATACGATTGTTTTATGAAGTGTTTTGATGGCAATGGAGGGATCCTCACCTCCGGTATTCATCCCGCGCTGCCCTGCATCGTTCCTTCCGGGTCTTCCGTTTCAAGCAAACAGTGTGCGTTGGTTTTCAGCCATGACTCCATATAACGGAGAAAGATCCTACCATTCCTTTAAACGTGTATTCAGCATGCGTTGCCATACAGTCAAGTAAAATAAATTGCGTAGGCTGCGGCCATTGGAGCTCATAATAACAATTTCATTTTCAATGCCACCCATGTATACAAATTATATACCTTTTGAACGCGCGCGTTGATTGCCAGCGCAGGATTCTTTTCCTGCAAGAGAAAAGCATCCCTATAAATATTCAGAACAATCTTATAGGCCGGAATGTCTTTAATAGAAAATTATTCAAATAAGAGCGTATTACTAATAATAGTCCGCCAATAGTAAGTCGTATAATAATACACCAGAACACCTGGTCTCTGCTAAGGGTTTACACTATACGAATGATGATTCCCTTTAAAAATCCCTTCATTTGTATGTAGTTTTTGCCGGGTTAAATATGACATCCGTTTCATTGTATATTCTATTTTTTGGCAGCCGTTTGAATCGTTACTTTGCATCAGAAACAGAAACAATAGCAGGCAAAAGATAAACAGCAACAAAAGCCAAACCCGAACCAATTGCTTAATTTTTGAACCTAACCCTAACCATGGAATAATCCTAAACCTGTGAAAATCCTAACCGACCTATGAAAACAAACCCAATCCTGTGAAACCGATTAATCCTAATCGTAGAAAACAATCTTATCCTTTGAAAACAATCCGAACCTAAGCCTTACCCAATCCGTATCCGCTGAAAAACCGTCATCCAAATCCAAAGAAAACCATCTTAATCCTATTGAAAACAACCTTTACCCAAACCCTTAAAACCAGGTCTGCCTGGCAAACCTTGTCCAAGTCCTGGTGAAAACTGTCCATCATCCTTAAAAACCGCTGTGTACAGTGATTCAATAAGCGATCGTTTTAACGCCCGTTTATTGGATCACCCGGCGCGTTTTTTCAATTTGGCAACCTTTATTCCCTATCGGCAGAATCTACTTATTGCCGCTCCAAAGATCACCATGCAGCAATGCAACCGCTTGCCTTGGAAGCCGCCGGCACTACCCCTTTAATAAACGCAGACAATGCTTTTGTAACCGGTTCTAAGTGACTAAAATCAAAAATGTTCCAAATCTCCTGGTATAAAACATAGCCAGGATGGTAGTTTGCCACACGGTTCAAAAGGTTTCGTTCAGGTTCAGGAAAAAGCCTTTTTTGCCGAATTCACCAAAGGCATACTCCAGCGCAAGATTGGTGCGGGTATCCTTGTTAAATAGTACGCGAAAACCCGGGCCATACCCGGTACGAAATGTATGAGAAATTGCAGTGCCGTGTAGATTATTGCTGGTTTGCAGGTTACCGAAAACCACGCCGCTCAATGCCCGGCTTTAAACCTCTTTACAAAACGATATGACTGCTTCCATTAAACGAACCATATTCATACTGATGCACATAACCCAGTTGGTTGGTCAGCATTTCTGTTGAACCAATTTTAAACCCCGGCGTATTGGTATGGTGATGGCCATATATCCAATAATCCGGTCCCGCTTTCTCAATAAGATCGGTTAGTTCAATTGCAAATACTTCATGGAGGCCATCTCCCTTGTATTTGGTGGGATAATGCTGGAAATATGCCGCGGTAATTTATTTCAGATCCACCTGTTTTAAAAAATCGGTGAACATCAATACTTTTTTGGCGTCGGCCGGATTGAACAAAAAAGGCTGAACATCATCGGCCATTGCTTTCATATCCAGTTCAGCACAATGGGCAAGCACACGGTCCTTTAAATCTTTGGCATTGTTAATCCCGGTTTTCATGTCCAGGAAATTCATAGTTCGGTCTTTCAATGGTAGCCAGCAGGAACACCAGGTCAAAGCAATCGCGGCCTTTATTCCGGACCCGATTGAGGCACGGTATAAATTTTCTGTGCCATCAAGGTATCTTTCGGCGTGGTGAATATATCCGTAAATACATCAAACCGGGTTAATAGAAAACGCTCGGGCTGGAAACTGAAATGCTGCGGCTCCGTATTCACTTGGATTGATATTATCTACTGTATAAAACCAGATAAACCTTCCGTACAAAAGATCGGGGAACCGATATGACAGTGGAAAGCGCCGCGGTACAGGGTTTTATTGCTACTTCATATCCTTCTTTGGATAGTTCTTTACTGGTCGGAGGCAGCCGATAAGAAGACGGCCATAAAGACCGCCGTTAAAATATGATATCAGGCCAGATCAAACCGGTCGAGGTTCATCACCTTCGTCCATGCCGCTACAAAATCCTGCACAAACTTTTCCGTGGCATCCGCACAGGCATAGACCTCGGCTATGGCGCGGAGTTCGGAGTTCGAACCGATGATAAGATCAACGCGGGTGCCGGTCCATTTGATTTCACCGGTATTGCGGTCGGACCCCGCAAATATTTTTTGCGCATCTGAACTAGCTTTCCAGGTGGTTGAGATATCAAGCAGGTTCACAAAAAAATCATTGGTCAGTGTATCCGTGCGTTTGGTAAATACGCCGTGCTGCGACTCATCGAAATTGGTATTCAGCACACGCATCCCACCAATAAGAACAGTCATCTCGGGAGCTGTCAATGTCAACAGCTGTGCTTTGTCAACCAGCATTCCCTCCGCCGCGCTTATATGATGTGCATTCAGGTAGTTGCGGAAGCCATCTGCACCGGG
>JBDTVE010000256.1:0-6864 GCA_040007355.1 Bacteroidota bacterium
ATAAATTTAAAAGTGGAGAGAGAAAAGCAGCATCCTGGAATGTATTTCGACTGAAATAGGAGCACTCGACAAAATATTAATCACTTCTGCCAGTACCGAAACGGATTTAGCCATTGCAAGGATAACAGGTGAATATGGACGTGAAGAATTTGCTTTAAACTGCGCCGTTAAAAGGCTGGTAAATGGAAACACTGAATTGTGCGATCAATGACTTTTTTATGCTGCTTAATATTTAGATTCAACTTCGCCATATTCTTTGGCAAAAGTCTTTTTATATTGTAAAGGGCTTTTGCCAGTTATGTTTTTAAAGTACCTGTTAAAGTTGGAAAAATTATTAAAACCACTTTCATAGCAGATGCTGCTGATACTTTTTTGATTTTCAATTAATAATTTACAGGCGTTGCCAATTTTTACCTCCATTAAAAATTGCGAATAAGTTTTTTTCATTTGGGTTTTAAAATATCTGCAAAAAGAATTAGGACTTATGTGTGCAACTGCAGCAATTTCTTCCAGGCTTATTTTCTTATCAAAATTATCAATAGTATAGTTGTAAATATCATTAATCCTTTCAGTTTCCATTTCGTTGCAGGTATTCTGAAAACCTGACGTGGCCAGGCATTCAATGTCTTTTGAAATACTAATTAGATGCAACGCTTCCATCAGTAAAATAATTCTTTCAGCAGTTTTTGCAACTAATAATTTTTGTAAAATATCTTCAACCCTATAATTGGTATTACCAAATATTTTGATGCCTTTGGTTGCTTTTAAAAATAAATCTTTGATATGTTTGTTTTCTGGTAGTTCCAAAAACTGTGGACCCCAGAAATTGGGAAGAAAATGGGTAACTGTGGCTTCTGCAGTTACTGCAGGATTATTTTCAAAATAGCATTCATCGCAGCGCCAATAATGAGGAAGATTTGAACCTATAAGAAAAATATCACCTTCATAAAACCGGGAAATATTGTCGCCAATAAGCTGGGTACCACTGCCCTTTTTAATTTGTACCAATTCCAGTTCCGTGTGGTAATGCCACTTAGGCAAAAAATAAGGGACTATATCGTGTCTTACACTAAAAGAGAATAAGGGGTTTGTGGAAAATTTAAGTAGTTGTGGTTTCA
The DNA here is from genome assembly GCA_040007355.1 of Bacteroidota bacterium. GTDB lineage: Bacteria > Bacteroidota > Bacteroidia > Chitinophagales > Chitinophagaceae > JACMLD01. The sequence goes on from JBDTVE010000256.1 coordinate 1,119, forward strand.
TATAGCAATAATTTGCGCGATTTGCAAGCATTGTAAATTTATAATAATTTAGATAAAATCAACGTAATGTTTACAAAATTTGTTTGATTTTGTCTGATTTTATGTAAACCAGGTGTAACTTTTGCATTTAATATGCCTTACATATACACTCATTACTTAAGTAAATTCAATCAGTAGTAAAAGTAGGAAAGGTAGAGTCAGCTGGTCTTTCCTTATCTGAATACCTGCGAACAATGGGGGTAAGCGAGAAAATTGACAGGAAGGGAAAAGCTATTTCAAAGGAAGTTTTGCAGTTAATCGTCACCGTCTATCACCTGGCAGCAAACCTCAACCAGATTGTCAAAAAAGCGGAATGGAATTGAAGAATTAAATGCTTTGCAAAGGGCCGGTTTACAGGTTCAATCCTGCGAAATGAAAAAGCTTGCTGAGCTAATAAAAATTATCTGAAATGATTGGAAAAATAAGCATGAGAAAATCCTTTAAAGGTTGTAATAGATATTGCTTGAATGATAAGTTACAGGAGCCTGAAAAGAAACTGGTCATGGAAAACCTGGCCGGAATATTATTATTAATCAATGCTACGACAATGAGTAAGAATTAATTAATGGTACTAATAACCCGGTTTAGCAGTACGGAAAAAACATGATTATCAAATAGAAGGCGAAGTTTGGGCGGGTGAAAAAACAGGCAGCCGTCCAGGCAAGAGAATTTCGGCAGATACGGTTACTGACGATGGCTGGAGTGTTGAAAAAAAATCAGTACATTCACGATGAAGACCAATCCTGCGAATAAAGGTGTACGGCTTAGAACAAGAACCGGTTACGTAAACCAGCAGGGTGTTCGTTTATTTGTAGACGGGCGTCTTGTAGTAGAGCGGCCTTGGATTATTTTAAAAAGCAACTTCGATGCTTTGTAGATAGACGCCGATTTTGAAATCCCCAACATTTACGCAAAAGGAAAAAGCAAGTTAAACATCCGGCTTGAAAAAATAAGCGGTTGCAATAACTGGACAGCGTATCGTTATACAGCATATTCTTACCTGTACTAAATGATCGGATTACGATTCAATTCGTTATGCTAATGTGCGTGTAGATAGGAGCCTTATTTGTTCCGCTGTTTCTTTTTGAAAGGTTTATGTAAAAGTTAATTGATGTTGTCATCGCTCCGTGAATGTTGGTGGAAAATAGTAATTGGGTGAAAAAGAAGCAAACTGAATCAGAAGCAAACTAGTTGCAACCGGGGAATGGTCAAAAACAAAACCTCGCAAACAGTGCATTTGCGAGGTTTTTAGAGCCTTTACTGTGACTATCTTTTGTAGCCCGTAGGGGAATCGAACCCCTATTACCAGAATGAAAATCTGGTGTCCTAACCGGTAGACGAACGGGCCTTGTATTTATGGGACGGCAAAGATAAAGGCCGGGGCAAATCTTGCCAAAACTTTTTTGCACTGAAACCGCTTTTATTACCCGGTTTAACACCCTACTGCCAACAATTGCCGGTCAGTGCCTGCGGCCACGCAAGGCCCGCAAATGCTGCAACCACGCGCCAGCCTGCCTTTTGGACATCATTTTTAACCATAAAATCGCCTTACAGAATATATTTCATTATTGTACCTTCGTGCCCTCTAATTTTTAACTATTAAATTATTTTGAACAATGAGTACTGTTAAAGTCGCCATTAATGGTTTTGGACGTATAGGCCGGTTGGTATACCGCCAGATTTATAAAATGGAAGGTATCGACGTAGTGGCCATTAATGACTTAACAAGCCCCAAAGTGCTAGCACACCTTTTAAAATACGACAGCGCACAGGGCCGCTTCGACGCAGATGTAAAATCAACCGAAGATTCCATCGTGGTTAACGGGGATACCGTGAAGATATACGCTCAGAAAGACCCCGCACAGATTCCCTGGGGTACACACGGCGTTGATGTGGTAATTGAAAGCACCGGTTTTTTTGCCGATAAAGACAAAGCCTCTGCTCACCTGAAAGCCGGCGCCAAAAGAGTAGTTATCTCCGCACCCGCCACCGGCGACCTCAAAACCGTGGTGTTTAATGTCAATCATAAAATCCTAGATGGCAGCGAAACCATTATATCCTGCGCATCCTGCACCACCAATTGCCTGGCACCTATGGCAAAAGTGCTGAACGATACCTATGGCATCGTAACCGGTATCATGACCACCATCCACGCTTATACCAACGACCAGAATACACTGGATGCACCCCATCCAAAAGGCGACCTGCGCCGGGCCCGTGCCGCTGCCGCCAATATCGTTCCCAATTCTACCGGCGCGGCTAAAGCAATCGGCCTGGTATTGCCCGAACTAAAAGGAAAACTAGATGGCAATGCACAACGCGTTCCGGTAATCACCGGCTCCTTAACCGAACTCACTTCCATACTTGCTAAAAAAACGAGTACGGAAGAAATTAACGCTGTCATGAAAGCGGCCGCCAATGAAAGCTTTGGTTATACCGAAGACGAAATAGTAAGCTCGGACGTAATAGGCACGCATTTTGGTTCCCTGTTCGATGCCACCCAAACCAAAGTATTAACGGTGGGCGATCAGCAACTGGTAAAAACAGTGAGCTGGTACGATAATGAAATGAGCTATGTGAGCCAGTTGGTACGCACCGTTCATTATTTTGCCGTTTTGATTAGTAAATAAATAACCGGGCCGAACCACAGGCGTTTAAACCTGCTGTTGGGGCGATACCCGCCCGGTAAAAGTTCTTTTTTAAATATCGTGCAAAGCTTCTTAACTCTAAGAAGCTTTGTTCATTTTATCACCAGCCTCCGGGCTAAGACAGATCTATGAGCAAATTTTCCAACTACAATTTCGCCGGGCAAAAAGCCTTGGTACGCGTAGATTTTAACGTGCCGCTCGATAAGCAAACGCTTGCCATCACAGACGATACCCGGATGCGGGCCACCATTCCCTCTATACAAAAAATATTGAAAGACGGCGGCTCAGCCATCCTCATGAGCCACCTGGGGCGGCCAAAAGACGGCCCGGAAGACAAATCGTCCTTAAAACACCTGGTAAAACACTTGGGCGAATTACTGAGTGGCAGAACCGTTTTATTTGCCAACGATTGTATTGGTGAACAGGCCCAGCTTACCGCCAGCATGCTGAAGCCCGGCGAAGTGTTGTTGCTGGAAAACCTGCGTTTTCATAAAGAAGAAGAAAAAGGCGATACAAAATTTGCGGAGAAACTAAGCAAGCTGGGAACGGTATATGTAAACGATGCGTTTGGCACCGCCCACCGCGCACACGCTTCCACGGCCGTTATTGCCCAATTTTTCCCTGCCGATAAAAAAATGTTCGGCCTGCTCATGGAATCAGAAGTGGCCAGCGCGGAAAAGATAATGCACCAGTCGCAAAAACCGTTTACCGCTGTTATCGGTGGTGCAAAAGTGTCTGATAAAATACTTATCATAGAGAGCTTACTGGAAAGGGCAACCGATATTATCATCGGTGGTGGAATGGCCTATACCTTTATGAAGGCCGAGGGCGGCCATATCGGTCAATCCCTCTGCGAAGAAGATCGTTTGCAAACCGCCCTTGATCTCCTGAAAAAAGCCGAAGAGAAAGGCGTTTGTATTCACCTGCCGTCCGATTCTATCATTGCAGACAAATTTGCAGCGGATGCCAATACTTCCTCATCACCCAGCAATAATATACCCGATGGCTGGATGGGTCTTGATATCGGTCCCTCTGCTTGTGACCAGTTTTCAAATGTTATCAGCAAATCAAAAACCATTTTGTGGAATGGCCCCATGGGTGTATTTGAAATGCCCAAATTCCAGCATGGCACCCGGGCCATGGCAACCGCCATTGCTGCCGCCACCCAGGCCGGCGCTTTTTCACTGGTGGGTGGGGGCGATTCCGTTGCCGCCGTTAACCAGTTTGGCTTTGCGGACAAAGTAAGTTATGTGTCTACCGGCGGTGGCGCCCTGTTGGAATATTTTGAAGGAAAGGAATTGCCAGGCATCGCCGCAATAAATAAATAAGCCGGGCTATTCTTTCTACAATTCCACGATGTTATCACGTTGCCATTACTGGTCCAGGTTCAATCTTAAAATTTTACCGTTGAGGGCGGCATTGTTCCGGGGATCCGATTGGTTGGAGGCATCTCCCGTGGTATTAAACAATTTCAGGTCGGGTTTGATAAGCAAATGACAGCCATTGTGTATGCCGGATGCATTGATATTGCCGATAAGGGTAAGCGGATTGGCAAGCTCGCTGCCGTTAAATGAATGGCGTACTATCTTTTCTTTGTAATCACCCTCGTTTTTATAATCGTAGGCGATGTATACATAAGGGTTAGCAGAAAAATGAGGATGCAATACCATGACCAACACCTCGCCTTCTGCCCGTGATTTTATTTCGTCAATGCTAACCGTGGTTGTTGGGCACCGGTGTCGGGGTCTACCCGGCTGATGCTTCCACCGCGTTCGGTTACCCATATTTTGTTATCGCGCCTCCAAAGTATTTCCCTGGGAAAGTGCAGGTTCTCCGTAATTATCCTGGCATGTATGCCGGCTGCGAGAAGAGATGTGCTTTGTTTCTAATGACAGGCAATACATAAGGATCAGCTGGAATGGATGTATCTGCTGTTTAACGTTAGTACAAAATTATGCGCTTTACCGCATAACCAGGGGCTTCAATTGGAGGGAAGCCGGGTATTCCACTTCAGTTAAGAACAATCCACGGCCCGGCACGGAAAAATCCGCCAGCCGGCAGTCTTTGGCCTCCACGATGTGTTTGAATTGGTCAAGGCTGATCTTGTTCCGGCCCACCTGTAGAAGCGTGCCCGTTAGTCCGCGCACCATGCCGCGCAAAAACCGGTTTGCCTTTACAGAATAGATGATCTCTTCACCCACCTGTTGCCAACTGCTTTCTTCAATGGCACATATAAATGTTTTAACCTGTGTATTGCGTTTGCTAAAGGAAGTAAAATCCTTATAGGTCCTGATAACCGCGGCCGCTTCCTGCATTTTCTCCAGATCAACCGTATACGGATAATAGTAGGCGCGGTCAGCAAAAAATGGATTTTTTTTCTGGTAGAGATGATAGCAATAGCTGCGCGAAACCGCGTCGAACCGGCAATGCGCCTCCGGCGATACCGGGGAAATATTTTTTATAACAATATCGGCAGGCAACAGCGCATTCATTTTATACAGGAAATGCGGATGAAAAGATCCGTCAAAATCAAAATGAAAAAAATTCTGCAGGGCATGCACGCCTGTATCGGTTCGGGAAGAACCGGTCATGGCCACGGTCTTTTTTGTAAGAATGGCAAATGCCTTTTCTGTTTCTTCCTGTATGGTATTACGTGCGTTCTCCTGTACCTGGAAACCGCTGTAAAGCGTTCCTTTGTACATCAGTTCCAAAAAATAACGCTGCAAGGGCATGAGTTTATATAGAACAGGTTAATGACGGAGCATTGCTTTAAAGCGGTTCAGGTAATATTCGTCTTTGATGAATTCGCCCAGCGAGGCAAAATTACCCGTATCAGACACAAACGCATAGGCGGCATCAAACCATTTGTATTTTCCCTCATCGGTTTTAAAAAGCTCGCTTAATGCCCTTACCTGTTTAACAAGAAGACATTTTTGTTTGAAAACTTTTTTTGCCAGGGCTATCCTTTCTTCATCAGACAATACCAACAACATTTTTACCCGCAGCTTGTCTATATCGCTATCGAACGCAACTTCCTTACAATCCGTATTTAAATACAG
>JBDTVE010000257.1:0-5758 GCA_040007355.1 Bacteroidota bacterium
ACCTGCGGGTGGCTGATCAGGTTTGGCTGTTATTTCGCCCATTTGAATACCGGGGAAACAGATGGTGGATGATTTTGGCGTGGCAATTTTACTCATTACATCATTGTTAAAGCCCACCATCCGTGGATGATTTCTTTTCACACAGCGAATTGTTTGATCCCGCCCGTTTCGACAAACATTAGTTGAAACCCTTAAAAAATTCATGATCCATTTCGAATATTGTAACCGGTTTAAGACCTAGGCGATATTTTTCAAATAACTCTACAAGTCTGTCGCTGTCAATTAATTCTATAGGAGTTACGCCGTCTCGACTTGCCTCTTTTTTAGCATCTTTTGTAAATCGGCCTGTCGTAATTATTAAACCTTTTTCTCCTCTTCCCTGCATAGCACCTCTGAAGTCTCGTACGTGATGAGGTGAAACTATTTCTTTATACCGCTTACATTGAAAGACAATGTTCAAACTGACTACGTCATTTAATTTCACTATTCCTTTGCCGTCAATTCCTTGATCTCCTGAACCTCCTGTAATCACTATGTCAATAATACCTATCTCAGTTAACAATCGTTTGCATAATTTCTCAAAACCCGTTGCTGACAATTTTTGAATTAAAGAAAGCAGACCGATCGAATGCTCTTCGTCTTCCGTTGCAGTTTCTTCATACGTTAACTCGACTTTTTTGGGCTGAGTCGTGGGGGATTTCTTTACACTTTCTTGAACACCCTTAAATAATGAATATACATTGTCTTCGGTTAGTTGCTTTTCTAGACCTTCATTTGTCAATCTCCAAATTCCTCGTTGCGCATTATCTATCAGTCCGGCTTTAAAAAGGTAGAACCTTGCCCATTGAATTTGATTTCTTACGCGCGATTGTCCATTGGTAGTAGCTACTTCTAATTCTTTTTCAGTAATGCCAAGTTCTTCAATAATTTGCTCAATAACATTTGAAGAATTACCAGCTCCTCCGTTAGCTTGAAGGGTTTTCAAGACAGGATTTATATATTTTAAAAACTCCGGGCCTTTCATGATGTTGAGGTTTATTTTGCAGACAGCATTCTAAGACATGTTAGAATGCGTAGCGATTGAAGAATTATTAAATTATATGCAATGTCATAACAACCCAAATTAATATTTATTGTCGCCATCCATTTTTACATAGAATGATTTTTTGAATTTGCCTTTTCAAAATATAACTGGGCCGAGGTCGGAAAAGTATCGTAATGAGGTAAAAAGAAAAGGGTTTCAACTTTCGCTGAAACCCTTGCCTGTATTGAGTGGGAGTTGACGGGGTCGAACCGCCGACCCTCTGCTTGTAAGGCAGATGCTCTAAACCAACTGAGCTAAACTCCCTTTTTTACCGGAGTGCAAAGATAAGGGATGGGGTATTTCCCCCAAATTTTTTTTAGTATTAATTGCGCCAATAAAAGGTCCGCAAGGGTACTGCCCATTGGCCGGCTACATCCCTGCTGTATAAAGCCTTATTTCTGCATGCCCAGCGCCGTCTTACAGCTACTGTTTTGCACCCGCCAAACTACAGGTGAGGCCTCCAGTTTTAACCCGCCCCCCAGGTTTTTGAGCAAACCACTGCCACGGACTGGGTTTTAACCGTGTTGGAGGCTAGTAAAGAGTGCTTACGTTAAACCGTGTTATACATGCCTGGCCTTAATGCCACTAGTTAGCGAGGCTACGCGCTGCGTCATGGAAGCCGCATCTGCAGTCATGCCAGCTATAACCATCCGCCGCTTTTCTGGGCAGCAAAGGAAATTAAAAATGTTCAGGTTTAATGGCGCTTGCAAACGGGGTAATCAGTTGCCCGGGCCGGCCCGGATTGGCCTTGCCTGTCACTGCACCATGCAACTTGGCATGAGCAGGGCGCAAACAAACAATACAAACGAAAGACAAATGGTATTTTTCATTTTAATGGAATTACCGGTTAAGCATTTGGTAAGTGCGGATATACAGCTAATCAATATATTCCATACCAAAAAGACAGGGCTTTGCCCATTAGTTTTTATTTTTACCGTATGGACAAACCCACTACTTATTGCGATGCAGTATTGCTGATGAACAAGGATAATGTTCATGTTCACTACCACAACACAGAATATGGCTTCCCGATTGAAGATGATAATTTATTGTTTGCAAGGCTGGTGCTGGAAATCAACCAGGCGGGCCTGAGCTGGACTACCATCCTGAATAAAAAAGATAATTTTTTTAAGGCGTATGACGGCTTTGCTATCAATAAGGTGGCCCGCTATTCAGATAAAAAAATAGCCGCCCTGCTGCAGGATGCCGGCATTATCCGGAACCGGCTAAAGGTGCAGGCTGCGGTGCACAACGCAAAATGCATACAGATCATTCAAAAGGAACATGGGTCGTTTAAAAAATGGCTCGACCTCCATCATCCCAAAACAAAGGAAGAATGGGTGAAATTGTTTAAACAGCGCTTTCGGTTTACAGGCGGCGAAATTGTAAATGAATTTCTGATGAGTACCGGCTACCTGCCCGGTGCACATGCGGCCAACTGCCCGGTATATAAAAAAGTATTGAAACAAAAACCTCGTTGGAAAAATGTGGCAAAAGTTTAAACGGTTTACAGCCCGCAGATGGGTCAGGCGAGCGGCTTTGTTGTTGCTGCTATGGGTAAGCATCCACATTATTTATATCACTATCGATGGTTTTCGCGACTACAAAGCCAATGCGGATGTAGCCATCATAGAAGGCAATGCGGTGAATAAAGACGGCAGTTTATCACCCTGGCTAAAGGGCAGGGTAGACGAGGCCCTGCATTTGTACCAGGCTGGCCGGGTAAAAAAAATATTTGCCAGCGGTGGTAACAAGGGCGAACCTGCTTATCCCGAGGGTGATGCCATGAAAAAATACCTGATACGCCAGGGTGTGCCGATGGCAGATATTATTGCCGATAACAAGGGGCAAAATACTTTTCTGACCTCAAAAGATTTTATGGACTGGAATAAGACGCAGCACTATACCTCGGCAATCGTGGTAACGCAGTTCTATCACATTAGCCGGTCAAAATATATTTTACGCAAACTGGGTTTTAAAAACGTTTACGGCGCATCCTCCAAAGCCTATGGCTGGCGCGATGTCATTGGCACAGTCCGGGAAGTACCGGCTTTTTATAAATATGTGCTGGTTTATTAATTCTTAGTTCGTTCTTTCGTCTTGATTCCCGGAGCCAATCCCAAATTAGTGATGATCTTTCTTCTTGTCATCCTGTAACTGATCCCTGTCATCCCGACCTTAGGAGGGATTTGCTACGGCGTCTTCTGTGCTGTTTTACATGTAATATTTTTGCGATCTAAAATGTATAACGGTATTGCTTATTTGCGGCGTAAGATCCCTCCTAAGGTCGGGATGACAAAGCGCGGATCGGGAATGACAGAACGCAGAGGGGGATGACAAGAATTTTGTTCAGAATGACAATGATTTGGATCCAGCTGATAAAAACCTCGACAGGGACTGCTACAGCAACTATGCCTCCTGGCAACGCTTTTTATGGTTACCTGGTGCGCATCAATCATAATATGTCAGCAATTTTGTTAATATAAGCGCCTCAGTATGGCCGCCGCGTAGGGCTGCCCCTCGCGGGAACCCTTTTCGGCCCGCTACAAGGGTGCCACCGCCTTACAGCTGCATGGTAAAATCTTTGAACTAAAATGCCTATTCTCCCTGTAAAAATTAAATAATCTTAAAAATTAGTCAAGTTTAATACACATTGTCTTATGCAAACGTTGCCGGTAACGAAACCGGTAACGCCGTTTGAGGGGCGTGGGTTACACCTGTTGGCGAGCAAATACTGCTTCCATATTTTAACAATACAATTGAGGTTCGCTGTATTTCTAAGGATTGTTTAAACCATGCTGCTTATATGAAAAACAAGGGATATTCTTTTACATCTGTATTATATTGCACCCATTGAAGCGGACACCATGCTTGCACCAACTGCCTCCTGAACCATACCGTGATGAAATTAAAAAGAAAGGTATGCTGGATTCCGGGAAAAGAACAGTTTAAAAAGCAAGGACGAAGCCAATGCCATGCTTCGCCGGTGGCAACGCTGGCCCTACCGGATCAACAAGGAGTTCAACGTGGAAACAAAGATTTAATAAAAAACAGGAATGTAATCGTGTTCATAAAAATAGTTAACAAAAGACTACACATGCTTCAACATTTAATACTCATGAGATCGTTTTTAAAACTTCTATTATTATATTTCATTATGCCTGGCATGTATATGGGTTGTCATTCCGGTGGTTCGGCAAGCGCAGCACCGGAAACTGACAGTGCCGCAGTAAGACTGGTTACGTTAGACCCGGGCCATTTTCATGCAGCGTTGGTGCAAAAATCAATGTCTGATGGCATAGATTCTGTTGTCTATGTATACGCACCCGGGGGTCCGGAACTACAATCCCACCTGGATTTGATAAAGCAATACAACGAACGTGCGGAAGCCCCAACCCACTGGGTGGAGAATGTATACACCGGTAGCGATTTCCTGGAGAAAATGATTGCAGAAAGAAAAGGTAATGTGATAGTACTGGCGGGCAATAACCTCCGCAAAACACAATATATTACCCGGGCAGTAGAAGCGGGTATGAATGTGCTGGGCGATAAACCAATGGCCATCAATACGGCAAATTTTACAGAACTGGAAAAAGATTTCGCTACGGCAGCACAGAAAAAAGTGTTGCTATACGATATCATGACCGAGCGGTCTGAGATCACCAATCTGCTGCAAAAAGAATTTGCGCAAATACCCGGCGTGTTGGGTACACTAACAACAGGTTCGGAAAAATCACCGGCCGTGACCATTGAAAGTGTGCATTATTTTTACAAGTTTGTTTCGGGCAAGGCGCTTACCCGTCCATCCTGGTTTTTTGACCCGGTCCAGCAGGGAGAAGCCATTGCCGATGTAGGCACCCACCTGGTGGATCTGGTTCAGTGGGAATGTTTCCCGTATCAGGTGATCGAATATAAAAATGATATCATGATTAACCATGCCCGTACTTGGCCCACACCGGTTACTCTTTCCCAGTTTACGTCGATCACAAAAAAAGACAGTTTCCCCGCGTTCCTGCAACCTTATGTGAAATCGGATACTATTTTGGAAACACATGCAAACGGAGAAGCGGATTACACGCTGAAGGGCATACATGTAAAGCTAACGGCGCGCTGGGAGTACAAGGCGCCTGAAGGCAGCGGCGACACCCATTACTGTCTGTTGAAAGGTAGTCTCGCCGGCCTGGAAGTAAAACAGGGCGTTGCGGAGAATTATAAGCCAACCCTGTATATTATTCCGCTGAATGATAGCAAAGAATATGACGCGGCCTTACAACAGGCGGTTGTAAAAATAAACACCACGTATCCGGGCGTAAGCGTTGAAAAATCGGGTAAAATATGGAAGGTAATAATACCAGAAAAATACAAGGTAGGACATGAAGCACATTTTGGCCAGGTATTGCAACGCTATCTCCAATACCTGAAAGCTGGCGAATTGCCCAATTGGGAAGTGCCGGGTATGATAGCCAAATATTATACCGCTACAAAAGCGTTGGAAATGGCAGCCAATAAAAAATGACCAAAATGATTTAGTTGGGAACAGACTATTTTTTGATTTGTCCGGTAAAAAAAGCAGCTGTCGGCTAGGGCGCTAAACGACGACCAGGAAAGGATACGGAAAGTGATGAGCAACACCCATGGCAAAACTGGGTCAGCCTTCTACTATCGTTTATGCTG
>JBDTVE010000258.1:0-4483 GCA_040007355.1 Bacteroidota bacterium
TTGGAGGGGTCAGAATAATTAATGTGGGCACGGGGAATAACATTAGCATCGGTGCCGGCTGCCTATTTGCCGACTTTATTGAAATATGGGGCAGCGATACACATCCTATCTATAATGAAAAAAATGAGCTTATAAATAAAGAGGAGCCGATAATTATAAAAGATAACGTGTGGGTGGGTGCAAGAGCGGCTATTCTTAAAGGAGTTACAATTGAATCGGGCAGCATTGTAGGCATGGGTAGCCTTGTGGTTAATGATGTTCCCGAATCGTGTATTACCGCGGGAAATCCTAACCGGATTATAAAAAACAATGTTCGCTGGGCGCTGCATTATTAAGAAGCAAATTTCCGAACAAAAAATAGCACCGCAGATGCATATATTGCACATTTTTAACGAAATAAATTTTTCCGGGGCAGAAATAATGTATGCAAATGCTGCCGGCCTTTTTCAACAGAAAGGGTATAAACTGACAGCCGTTGGTACCGGCATGAAGGCCGGCAATTATGTACACCAGTTTGAAAAGTCCGGCATCAATATTATACATCTTCCCTTTCCTAAAGGATTTAAAAAACCTTTTCTTGTTGTTGGCTATATGCGCAATATTTATTCGCTGATAAAAAGGTCAAATATTGATGTATTGCACGTTCACCGCTCTGATGTTTTCCTGTATTTTTCAATCTGTGCCGCACTTGCCGGGAAAAAAACCATTATGACTACTCATAATGTCTTCAGAAATCGCACCCTTACCTGGCCCAAAGCGTGGCTGGAACGACTCTGTGCCAGAAAATTATTTAGGACAACATTCCAGACAATTGGCGAAAGTGTTTACAACAATGAACTTACATATTATAAAAATCCATCGGTGAGGGTAAACAACTGGTATAATGCCCGCCGCTTCTTCCCGCCACTTCCAAACGAAAAAAATATTTCAAGGGAGAACCTTAATATCCGCCGTGAAGCTTTTGTTGTTATTTCTACCGGAAGTTGCAGTGAGATAAAAAATCACGCAGCCATCATTAAGGCGATGGCGATTGTTGTTCCACAGTTTCCCTGTATTTATTTACACCTGGGAAGCGGTCACCTTGAAACAGAAGAGAAAAAACAAGCGCTTGAACTGGGCCTGGCGAATAACATACGGTTTCTGGGCAACAAAGAGAATGTAAGGGATTACCTTATTGCAGCCGATGTTTTTATTATGTCCTCAAAATTTGAAGGCCTCAGCATTGCGGCTATTGAATCAATGGCCTGCAAATTGCCTTCCATTCTCTATCGATCTCCCGGTCTTACTGATTTAATCAAAAACGATGACAATGGGTTCCTAATTGAGCATGACCCGGTGCAGATAGCGGAAAAAATAATCCATTTCAAAAATAATCCGATGAGCGCAGCAGAAAAAGGAAACAGGGCATTTGATTTCGTTTCGGCAAATTTCAACATGGAGAGCGGCGTAGGCCAGATCATTAAATTATATGGCAATTAACCACGCATGAATACAAGGTTACTTATTTTCTTGACATTTATTTGTATCATGCTCTCTGATACTGTTGATTACATGTTTGTGTCGATGCGTTTGAGCCTGGACGCTACCTATATCACCGCCACGCTGAAAATAGTCTCGTTTGCATTTTTAATAAAGCTGAGTGGCCGGATCAACTGGCAGATTGGCATGCCGGCAAGGGCTATCACTTTTTTTAAACTGATGATTGCGTGGAATATTATAACTATTGTAAGAGGCGTCTTCTCGGCTGAAGACTACTGGGATTGGAAATACCTTATCGTGGATACTTCGTTTTCACTCTTAATACCGTTTGCAATAGTGGTAGGCTTATTATTTGACTACAGCAGGGGTTTGTTTGCTTTTGTTGTCACCAGGATCTTTCTGCTTGGTTTCCTCATTATCCCGCTTACACTGCAAATAGATCCAGACAGGGAATTATTTGCCCGCGGGTTAGTGATGTCTGTGTGCTTTTTTATTTTACTCAGCCCCTATTTCGTTTTCAAATGGCGTCTCCTGACATTCATTGTGGCCGCGACTTCCATTTATATTGCTTTTGACTTCAGAACAAATATTATTCGCATCGCCGCAGCTACCGCTATCATATCGCTTTACTATATAAGAAACCATGTATCGGCTTTCTTTTTAAAATTAGCGTGTTTCAGCTTTTTTATTACCCCCCTGGTATTACTTTTTCTGGGAGTGACGAATCAATACAATATTTTTCAGCCGGTAGACAGTATTGATCAGTACGAATATTCCTATGATAACGGAGCTGACAAAAACATCGCCGTTGACACAAGAACATTTCTCTACCAGGAAGTATTTGCCTCCATGCAAACGAACAATTCTTTTATTGCAGGTGAGGGCGGCACTGGTTCTTACCGCACCCAGTATTTTGAAGACAATGTGAACCCGGGCAAGGGCCGAAAGGGAGCTGAAGTAGGTTTTCTGAATATCCTGCTCTATTCCGGCATTATAGGTGTAATTTTTTATGCCCTCATGCTTTTTTCAGCCGCGTATTATGCCATTAATCAATCCAACAATTTTCTATGTAAAATAATAGCCCTATTTCTGGCGTTTAGGTGGGTGCTGTTCTTTATAGAAGATTTTACCGGGTATGACATCAATTACTATTTCATCTGGGTGGCAGCCGGCCTGTGCTTCTCAAAGAAATTCCGTTCGCTGACCGATGCCGATATTATCAGGTATTTCAACTTTAAAAAGCACAGTTGGAACTCATAACACCGGCTAAATAAGTGCCGAATTGCTATAACTAAAACAACATGGTTTTCATCATTATTCCAGTATTTAACCGAGTAGCGCTCACCCTGGACTGCCTGCAATCCCTGGAGAAACAGACTTTCAGGGATTACAGGATTATTGTCGTTGATGACGGTTCTACCGATGGCAGTGGTGAAAAAATAAAAGCGGCCTATCCAAAAGTGGAGATCTTAAAAGGTGATGGCAACTATTACTGGACCAAATGTGTTAATACCGCTATCCGTCACCTGCAACCGGAACTGGCTGAAACCGATTTCATATTGCATATTAATAACGATACCACTGTTGACAGTACCTATATAGAGCAGTTGCTGCATTTTCACCAGGCCTATCCAAATTCAATGGTTGGTTCACTTTCTTACGACCCGGACAGTGAGATGATCAGCCACCTGGGTATCTATCACAGCCGCTGGACGCCCTTCGTAAAACAAAATTACCGCGAAGAAGAAATCAGCAGATCGAGACTCGATGGCATTCCTTACTTAAAAACCATAAACATTTCCGCAAGAGGCCTGCTTATCCCGGCTTATATCATCAAAAAAGTGGGACTGCTGGACGAACAAAACTTTCCCCAGTACCGGTCCGACGAAGACTATGGAATACGTTGCAGGGAGGCGGGGTTTAACATCTATATATCAACCAATGCCATAGTGTACAACAGCCGTTTAAATACCGGCTGGGACCATACGATTCACCGGGTTAGTTTCAGGGAATTTTATCGCTCACTTTTTTCGCTGACCTCCACCAATAACCTGGCCATCAGGTGGAAATGGTCGAAAAAAAACGCAGCCCTTCCACCCGTTTATTATCTGCTGGACGTGGCAAAACTGACCGGAGGCTTTTTTAAAAGTATGTTTGTAAGAAGGATATTGGGAAAACGTCTTAATTAACTATTCAGCTTTATATTATTATGGAAACAGCCACTATTGTATTATTCACGTATAAAAGGATAGAAAGCCTGAAAAAATGCCTGGCATCCCTGGCATCCTGCGAACTTTCTGCAGTGTCCGACCTGGTTGTTTTTTCCGATGCTCCGAAATCCGACGCGGATGCAGGTAAAGTGGCAGTAGTGAGAAAATATCTCCGAACCATTAACCAGTTTAATTCTGTGAGGATTGTAGAGAGAACAACCAATATGGGTGTCGACTACAATATCATTAACGGTTTAAAAGAAATAGCGGCTTCCTCCGAGCGTTTCATTATCCTGGAAGACGATGTGGTATTTTCAAAGAATTTTCTTTTATTCATGAACCAATCGCTTTCTTATTATGAAAATCATCCCGGGGTATTGAGTATAAGCGGCTTTGCATTTGTAAATAATATCCCCGTGTCGTATCCCTATGATGCGTATTTTACGTACCGCTCCTGGAGCTGGGGATGGGCAAGCTGGAGCTCCAAAATCAAACAGGTAGACTGGGAAGTAACGGATTTTGACGCGTTTGCCGCAGATAAAAAAATGCAGTCCAGGTTCAATAAAACCGGTGGAAGTGATCTCACCAGGATGTTGTTACATACCATGGAAGGCAAGATAAGGGCCTGGGATATAAGATTGTTCTATTACCAGTTCAAACACAAACTGGTAACCCTGTACCCGGTTACCAGTAAGACCATTAATATCGGTTTTACAAAAGAAGGTTCCAACACTTTTGGCTATAACCGGTACAAACCCATCCTTGATACCAGCAATAAAAAACTCTTTGTGCTT
>JBDTVE010000259.1:0-9760 GCA_040007355.1 Bacteroidota bacterium
TGGTGGCTGCAACCGGAGTACAATTTTATGCGGAGAAACGGGGCCGACAAAAGCACGGAGAGATCTATCAACTGGATTACCGCTCGGTTCCCTACTGCTGAATTATAAGATCGCCCCGGTGTTTTCTGTCTTGGCAGGGTCACAGGCAAAAATATTGATCCAGGCAAGATCGACGTATAACGGTAACAACACCAATATTATACATCATACGGAAGAACGCAGCCTCGGCTTTACGGTGGGCCAGGAATTGGATATAAAAAAGATGTTTTTTCTTTCAGTCCGCTACCTGCAGGGGTTTAATCCTATTGGCATCGGGCAGCGGTCGAACCTGAAAGCATTCAAATAGCAGGCGGCCAGCCTAACAGCCGGGTCGGGTTCTGAAGCATCCGGACCGTTATATGGATTTGCAACAATGGTTGTATAGAGTCGGTAAACAATACGGGGGAGGCGGTTATCACAATAAAAAAAGGGAACCATCAGTTCCCCTTCTGTTATATTCAGTTGAGCCCGGTTAACCTAGTGCCACTCTTTTGAATTCCGTAACGGTAATACCCGATTCTTTCAGATAATCACCCACTGATTTACCCGCATCTTTTACAAAAGCCTGTGCCAGCAGGGTTTGCTCTTTAAAGAAAGCGCCCATTTTACCCTCCGCTATTTTAGCCAGCATCTCGTCTGGTTTTCCAGCCATCTTGGGATCCTGTTTCATCAACTCAACAATGATATCTTTTTCACGCGCAATGGTAGCCGCAGGTACAGAAGCTGCATCCACCGCAACAGGGTTCATGGCGGCAATCTGCATGGCCACATCCTTACCGGTTTCTTTTGCTTCCTTGTTCAACCCCACCAGTACGCCCATGCGGTAAGAGCCGTGTATATAAGCCGCCACATACGGCGCATCTACCCGTTCAAATTTATTGATCCCGATCTTTTCACCGATAGCAGCCAGTTTATCATTGATAAGTTCTGCTATCTTAACCCCTTTAATACTTACTTCATTTAATTCTTCCACCGTTTTTACGTTGGCGGCAATGGCTGCATCCGCGATGCTTTGCGTGAAAGCAACAAATTCCGCATTCTTACTTACAAAATCCGTTTCACAGCTAACGCAAATGATCAGGCCAGTTTTATTGTCGGCCGTTGTCTGCGCAATTACTACCCCTTCTTTTGCTTCACGGTCGCTGCGTTTAGCGGCCACTTTCTGGCCCTGTTTACGCAGCCAGTCAATGGCGGCTTCAAAATCGCCGTTTGTTTCTGTTAATGCTTTCCGGCAATCCATCATGCCGGCACCGGTCATCTGGCGCAGCTTATTAATATCCTGCGCACTTATTGTTACTGTTGACATGCTATATTTTTTTACACTGGTTTTCAGGAATACATTCAGGAACTGAACCTGTTTCCGTGATACGCACGGAATGGTTGCATGTGCGCTCATCCGGGAGAATAGTTACACGCCCCATTCAGGCAGACAAGTGTAAAGACGCCCCTTGAAGCGGAAAAGATTTTAGCGTCCGCCACCTGGTCTCCGGTTACCACCGCCACCCGGGCCGCCCACGCGGCGCTTTCCGGGACCGCCCGGACCGCCGGGTCCGCCACCGCTGTTACTACTGCGGGTTCTGCCGCCACGGTTACCTTCCGCATCGGCTTCCGCCTGCAGACGAGACGCTTTCCTTTCTTTCTCATCATCGGTCAGTTCTTCCACTTCTTCATCTTTGGCCGCCTGGCGCTCGGTTAATCCTTCAGAAATAGCAGCAGCAATATAATTAACAATAATTGCTATAGACTTGGTAGCATCGTCGTTGGAAGGAATGGCGTAATCAACCTTATTGGGGTCGCAGTTGGTATCTACCATTCCAAAAGTGAGGATGCCAAGGCGTTTTGCCTCTGCCAGCGCAATGTGCTCGTGGCCGATATCTATCAGGAACAAGGCTGCTGGCACACGACCCAGTTGCGCAATCCCACCCAATACTTTCTCCATCTTTTCCTTATCGCGTGTAAGCGTAAGGCGTTCCTTCTTGGTAATGCTTTCCAGCGTACCATCAGTCAGCATTTTTTCAATGCTTAGCATTTTCTTTACGCTTTTGCGCACGGTATTAAAATTAGTGAGCATGCCACCCAGCCAGCGCTCTGTTACAAAAGGCATGTTTATTTTTTTGGCACTTTCCGTTACAATTTCCTTAGCCTGTTTTTTTGTTCCTACAAACATGATCTTTTTACCGCTGCGGGCAATCTGTTTCAGGATGCCCGATACTTCCTGCAGGCTTTCGGTGGTTCTGTTCAGGTCAATAATATGGATGCCTTTTTTTTCAGCAAAGATGTAAGGCAGCATCTTGGGGTTCCACTTCTTGCGCAGGTGGCCAAAATGCACGCCAGCGTCCAGTAATTGCTGTTGTAATGAAGTGTTGTTTTCCATTTTTATTTTTTAACTTTTAGCTATCGGCTCCGGCCTTTAGCTGTTTTATAAATGATGATTGTTTGCCACGGCCCGCCAGCGAAACGCTGACAACCGGCGACTATATATTAACGTTTGCTGAACTGGAAGCTTCTGCGGGCTTTCTTACGGCCTGGTTTCTTACGTTCTACCACCCTTGGATCGCGGTGCAACAAACCGGCTGCTTTCAGCTGCGGGCGAAACTCGGGGTTTACTTCCAGCAGGGCGCGGGCAATGCCCAGCTTGGCGGCCTCGGCCTGGCCTTTAACACCGCCGCCTGTTGCATTGATAACCACATCAAATTTATCTGATGCCTCAATGGTCTTTAATGGCAGTTCTACCTGGTTTTGCAGGTATACCAGTGGAAAATAGGTTTTGTAATCCTTATCATTAATGGTCACCTTGCCTTCACCCTTTGTAATAAATACACGGGTAACAGCGGCTTTACGGCGACCTACGGCATTTTTTTGCTTTTCCATTTATAGTTTGAATTTGGAATGTAGAATTAGAATGTCAGTTGTTTTGGTTGCTGTGCAGTATGCGGATGACTGGCGTTCGCATATACAAAAAGTTTTTTGTACATCTGCCGTCCCAACCGATTCTTGGGCAACATGCCTTTGATGGCTCTCTCCAGAACAACCTCCGGACGACGTCTTAATAAATCCTGCGCTGCTTCTTTCCGTAAACCTCCCGGGTAACCGCTAAAGTTCTGGTATACTTTAGCCTCGGCCTTATTACCGGTAAAAACTACTTTGTCTGCATTAACGATAACCACAAAATCGCCGCAGTCTACATGGGGTGTAAAATAGGCTTTGTTCTTACCCCGCAAAACGGCGGCAATCCTTGCGCTCACGCGTCCTACGGTTTGATTAGTACCGTCTACAACATACCAGTCACGTTGCACGGTAGCCGCATTTGCATGTTTTGTAGTGAAATGTAATTTGCTCATTGTTTTCTGTTTTTTATGAAGGCTGGCGCTATCCCGCAGGCCATAATTTTTAGGACTGCGAAGGTAAGGGCCTGAAACAGAACAAACCAAGAAAAGCAAGGTATTTTATCCGACCACCCGTATAAGTAATTGATTGTCAATAAAAATTATGACTCATAAAATTTGTACTCCTAGCCGCCCTGTTCTCCGGCATCCTTTTGATTGTTTTTTATTGCTCCCGGGCCGGCCCCGTGTTGTTCCCCTGCCGCCGCTCGCTAATCCATTTCAGCGCTTTATATTTATGCCTAAATTCAAACCTATGTCGCATCTTCTTGACCGAACTGTTTTTGGCAATCCTGACAATGCCGGCCATAACATGACATTAGAAGAAGCTCATCGTTTACTACGCGAATGGGTACCCAATGAACGCCTGCAACTGCATATGAAACAGGTGGCGGCACTCATGAAAGCGTGGGCCATTGAAAAAGAGGGGGCAGACGAAAAAACCGCTTTAAAATGGGAGCTGGCCGGCCTTCTGCATGACGCCGACTGGGAACGGTATCCCCAGGACCATTGCCGGGTGATAATAGAAAAGCTGGAGTCAATGGATACAGACCCGGATATCATTCAGTGTATTGCCTCGCACGGACCGCGGTATTTTGGGGTGGAACCGGTTAGCCCGATGGATAGAATGATCTATGCCTTTGATGAGTTGTCGGGGTTTGTACACGCCGCCACCCTGGTACGTCCCCTGAAATATGAAGGGATGGATGCCAAAAGCGTTCTTAAAAAATTAAAAACACCGGGTTTTGCCGCGCAGGTAAACAGGCAGGATATTGCCGATGCCCTGTCGCGCATTGAAACACCGCTGGAAACACTCATTGAATTTGTAATAACCCACCAGCAGCCCGTAACCTGATAACCGGGTGGAGCACGGGTTACTGAAAAGCCCTGGAATACAGGAAGCACCGTACTGGGTTTAACGGCACAGGCTGTTCATCTTTTTTTATATTATTTCAATGACCAGAAAAGAAAGATACCGTTTTGTAATAGACTATTTTCAAAAAAATGCACCCGATGCCGAAACGGAACTGCGTTATACGGATCCGTTTCAACTATTGATAGCCGTTATACTTTCTGCACAATGCACAGACAAGCGGGTGAATATAACCACACCCGCTATCTTTGAAAAGTATCCCAATGCGGAAGCAATGTCCAAGGCAGGCTTTGAAGATCTCTTCCCGCTGGTTAAAAGCATTTCATACCCGAATAACAAAACCAGGCACCTGATAGCAATGGCTGGTATGGTGGTGAATGATTTTAACGGCCGCATACCCATGACCGTGGAAGAACTGATGAAATTGCCTGGTGTGGGAAGAAAAACCGCTAACGTGATTACTTCCGTTATAGATGAACAGCCCAATATGGCGGTAGACACCCATGTATTCCGCGTGGCGGCCAGGATCGGCTTAACCCTGCACGCAAAAACGCCGCTGGCTGCAGAAAAGCAACTGGTACAATATATTCCAGCCTCGCTGATTCATATAGCCCACCACTGGCTTATCCTGCACGGCCGTTATGTTTGTGTGGCGCGCAATCCCAAGTGCGGGCAATGCGGTTTGCGCCCCGTTTGTAAATATTACCAGCAACAAGTATTGCCCCGCACAGTGGTAACGCCCATTAATGAATAGTACGCAAATATCACAGGAGGGCATCCACTGAAAAATGGTGTTTTTTTCTGTGTTTATACCGGGATAAAAAGCAGGTGCAAAAACTTGCTAACCGGTTTATAAAACATAATTTGTTGCATTAAACCTTATTTATGAAATGCCTGTACGGCAGCTGCCTGGTCATCGGCCAGCTGTTCTGCCAGATTCTCTGCTGCCAGGTTTATCTGTCAGACGGTAACAAAACGGAACCTGAATTATTATGGGAGCTCGGCGGCGCCGCGGGCGCCATGAACTGCCTGACAGATATTGGTGGTCATGCCGGCGCCGGTAAAAAATTTATCAAAGACATCAACTGGAACCAGGAGCAATGGTGCGGAAGCATTTTTATCAGCGCCACCTGGCACTATTTGTTTGCCCTGCAACTGGAGGCGGGCCTGGGCAGGTTGAGCGGTAGCGACCTGGTACCGGGAAACAACACGGGGTCTGCCAGGAACCGCTATCTGCGCAATCTGAAGTTTAACACCACTATGGCCGAGCTGGCGCTGTTGTGTGAAATATACCCCCTGATGATAACCGATAGAGACCGGGATCTGTCTTTGCTGTCGCCATACCTGATAGCTGGCGTCGGCTTTTTTAAATACACCCCCCGGGCCTGGCTAAACAATGTTTGGGTGGATCTTCGGTCATTGCATACGGAAGGGGAAGGATTTAAAGAATATCCTTCCAGCAAGCCATACGGCCCCGTTGCCTGGTGTGTGCCGGTAGGCGCGGGTATTAAATATGATGCAGGTGGATTGATAAACCTGCGTTTTGAAATACTGTACCGTTTTACCGGTACGGATTATCTGGATGATGCCAGCAGCCGGTATATTGATCCTGTTTTGTTTGGCCGGTATTTATCACCGGCCCAAAGCCTGCTGGCCTCCCGCCTGGCCGATCGGAGTGCCGAAATTGTTCCCGGAGCTACCCATGCTGCAAACGATTTGCGGGGCAACCCGGCAAACAGGGATGCCTATTTTACCTGCACACTCAAAGCCAGTATTGTATTGGGAAGGGTGCAGCGCAAATAAGTGGATGGCCGCGCTTTTCCTGTTGCAAATACGGCTAATTTTGGCGCACAACTTTTGACCATGAGTGATTACTTTAACCTGACCGATTTTTTAGCCCCGGTTAACCTTGCCGAGCTTTCCGACGACCAGCTTTACCAGGATGGACAGATTGGAAAATCCATTGCCGTGTATGAAAACGAATTCCCTGAAATTGCTGACGCAGATATTATACTGCTGGGCTGCCATGAGCAAAGAGGCAGCGGGAAAAATAATTACCAAAACCTGGCCTCCGCAGATGCAGTAAGACGCCAGCTCTACCAGCTTTATTACTGGCATACCGATTTAAAACTGGCCGATATCGGCAATATAAAAACCGGCGCATCGCTGCAAGACAGCTACGCCGCTGTAAAAACAGTCGTCAGCGAATTGTTAAACGAAAAGAAAACAATTATTTTAATAGGTGGCTCGCATGATCTTACCTTGCCCCAGTACCAGGCCTATTGCCAGAACAAACAAATTGTAGAAGTTAGTTGTGTAGACGCATTGATTGACCTCAACATCAGCTCTTCTTTACGAAGCGATAATTTTCTGATGGAACTACTCACCAGCGAACCTAATTTTGTGCGGCATTACAACCATATCGGTTTCCAGAGTTTTTATGTACACCCCAATATGCTGGAAACAATGGACAAGCTCCGGTTCGACTGTTACCGCGTGGGGAATGTAAAAGAAAGTATGGAAGAAATGGAACCGGTGATACGCAATTGCCAGTTGCTTAGCTTTGACATCTCCGCTATCGCACATGCCTATGCGCCCAGTAATGCCGTTTCACCCAACGGTTTCAATGGTGAAGAAAGCTGCCTGCTGATGCGGTATGCCGGTCTTAGCCCCAATACCACCAGCATTGGCATCTATGGTTTTGACCCCGCTAAAGATACAGACGGGTTAACGGCCAAACAGATCAGCCACATGATATGGTATTTGCTGGATGGCCGCAGCCGCGGGCGCCGCGAAGCCAGCCTGGAAGAAAAAGAATCGTTTAATGAATACCATATGGCGTTTGCTGAAGTACAAACCGTTTTCCTCCAAAGTAAAAAAACAGGACGCTGGTGGATGCAACTGCCGGACAACAAGTTTATAGCCTGTTCCTATAAAGACTACCTGCTGGCCAGCAGTAACGAAATACCCGAACGCTGGCTAAGGGCGCAGGAGAGAAGCTGATACACCGCCCATTCATTCTTCATTGCCAAACAGGATATACAATGCTCCCCGCTCATCCACTCAAGATTTATGCGTGTGCCGCCAGGCAAAAAAGCTACCACACCGCCCTTGCTTTTGCCGGCCTGCTCCTGCTTTCTTCCTGCTCCCTCCAAAAGAAAATAGACCGGGCTGCCAACGCCCGGTTGCTGCAAACACCTGCACTGCGCCAGGCACATACGGGCATCAGCATTTACGAACCGGCCACCGGGCGGTACTGGTACAATTACCAGGGTGATAAATTTTTTACGCCCGCCTCCAATACCAAGATATTCAGTTGTTATGCTGGTATGAAATACCTGGGTGATAGTATAACCGGTCTTGCTTATGCCCGGTACAACGGCAACCTCTTCATACAACCTACCGGCGACCCCAGCCTGCTGCATCCCGATTATAAAACCCAACCGGTCATTTCCTTTTTGCAGCAAGCCCCGAAAAACATCTATATCCTGGACAACAACTGGCAGGAAAACGCCTGGGGCCCAGGCTGGTCTTGGGACGACTACAACAGCGATTATATGGCGGAACGAAGCCCCTTGCCCGTGTATGGCAATACCATCAGGTTTGTACAAACGCAGACCGCCGGCAATACAGACGGTGTCTATAACAAACCGCAAACTGCCATTTATACCCTGCCCGATATCAACTGGAAACTGAACTTTAACCCCGATACGGCCAGCAGCCGTTTCTATGTGCAAAGAGATCTTGCTAATAATAAATTTCTGATAACGCAGGGAAAAGAAAAATATCGGGAAGCCAGCGTGCCTTTTGTAACCAACGGTCTCGGATCTGCGCTGGAATTGTTGAAAGACACCATCGGCAAAGAGATTAAACCCGTACCCGGCTGGCCGGTTGCTGCGCCGCTTTTGCATTATATAAAAACACAGCCGGCCGACTCGCTTTTTACTCCCATGATGCACCGCAGCGATAATTTTTTTGCAGAGCAGACTTTGCTGATGGTGAGTAACCGCTTATTGGGTACTATGAACGATGAGCGTATTATTGATACACTGCTAAAAACAGATTTCAGCGGTCTGCCGCAAAAACCATCCTGGGCAGACGGTAGCGGACTAAGCCGGTTTAATTTATTTACCCCGCAGGATTTTGTATGGATACTGGATAGAATAAAAAATGAATTTCCCTGGCAACGCATCAGCACCATATTTGCCACCGGCAATACTGGCACCCTTACAAATTACTACGCCAGCGACAGTAGTTTTATCTATGCAAAAACGGGCTCGCTTTCGGGTGTTATTGCCCTCAGCGGTTACCTTATCACCAAAAAAAATAAAACCCTTATTTTTTCGATATTGGTCAATAACCATCATGCCAGCGGGAGAAATGTACGGCGTGCAGTAGAACAATTCATCCAGTACATACGAGATAACTATTGAGCCCTGATGCAGGATGCTGCGGCCACAAGCGGAGCATTATGCTTCGCCCGATTTGAACAGTATGTGTTTCAGTGGGGTTTGACAAGAAGGACCTAAACAAGCCAACGTACATTTTAGCACATTTACAAGGCACGCAAACCTTGACATAAAGCCAAGCTTGCAAAAGGGCTAAAATTTTGCCATCCAACAGCAACCATCGATAGTAATAAACGCTTTAAACGGCAATAGTTTTACTAAATTTGTTGGTATGACAGCAGTGATAGTTATAAAACCACTCACAAATGAGTTACCCAGCCACTTTGCCGACAGGGTTGGACAACTTTATGCTAAAACTGTTACGACCCAACACAAAAAAGACAATGGACAGTTTTTCACTCCTACAGAAATTGCTTACTTCATGGCAGGACTTACCAAGCAAACAAAAGACAAATTCAAAATACTTGACCCAGGTTGTGGTGCGGCAATTCTTTCAAGTTCACTCATTGAGACACTTGTAAAACAAAATGACAACTTAAAAGAAATCGAACTTGTTGTTTACGAGACTGACCAAGATATTCTTCCATACACACAAACGACACTTGACTATTTGGGCAAATGGCTAAAGCAATATAAAATCAAATTTAAAGCAACGCTTGACACAAATGATTTTGTACTTGAAAACAAAGACTGTTTTCAAGTATCTGCGACACTTTTTTCTGAACCCCAAAATGCCATTTACGATATTGTAATTTCAAATCCTCCATATTTTAAAATACCAAAGGAAGATAAACGGGCAACAGTTGCCAAGTCAATCGTTTGGGGGCAACCAAACATTTATTCAATCTTTATGATGGTTGCAACGAAACTTTTAAAAGAAGGTGGAGAACTCATATTTATTACACCGAGAAGTTTTACATCAGGTAATTATTTCAGATCTTTCCGTGAAGCCTTCTTTCAGGAAATTGAAATTGAACATATCCATTTGTTTGGGTCAAGGACAGACACATTTGACCGTGATAGTGTTTTACAAGAAACATTAATATTAAAAGGTA
>JBDTVE010000260.1:0-1678 GCA_040007355.1 Bacteroidota bacterium
CGTGGCCAGGGTGGCCAGGCGTTTTAATTTATTGCAGCGCAACGCGCTCGACTGGAAGGCGGCTATTGAATTAACCGGCTATCTACGTACATTAGACAAACAGGACCCGGTGAAATACGATTTTGCATTGTTTGGACTGGGTGCTGTTGAGAAATTTTAAATGGAAGACAGTACACTTATACAAATCATTAATCTTGAAATGGGCCTGGATCTGCCGCAGCAAATACCATTTTCCGAATTGCGCACAAAATTGCAGGCTATTGTGAATGGTTTGATTGTCCAGGATTTTGAGCAACTGGTAAACCTTTTGTACCGGGTTGATGTAAACGAAAGAAAACTAAAATTCTTGCTGCGGGAAAACGTGGGGGAAGATGCGGCCGTTATCATTGCCGATTTGATCATTGCAAGACAAATGGAAAAAATAGCGTCCCGTAAGCAATTCGGCCAGGATAATAATGCAGCACAGAACGGGACAACGGGTGAGGAAGAAAGATGGTAGAACCTGTTTGCCGCCTTTCACGTGAGAGTAAAGTTTATTTAAACATCAGGTCCCGCACTTTTTCCTTGTCCTCCTTCTCTTTATTGAGGTCAAACATGGTTCCAAATACGCGGTCCCAGATGGTTGTGCTTACGCCAAAGCCTTTCTCCTGTTCCTTGTAATGGTGCAGGTGATGATTGCGCCACAGTGGTTTCATCCATTTAAAAGGTGGGTTCCAGGCATGGATGGCATAGTGCATGGTTCCGTACATCAGGTATCCCAGTAAAAAGCCCGGAAAAAACATAAACGCATTGTTTGCAAGCGCAAGGTATTGCAAGGTAAAGACAACAGCGGCCGTAATAAAGCTGGGTACGGGCGGCATAAAAAGACGTTCCTTATCCCTGGGGTATTCATGATGGTTAGCATGCACAATATAAACGATTCGTTGGGTGCGGGGGCTATGGGCTATAAAATGAAAAACAAAACGGTGCATCAGGTATTCAAACAGGGTCCAGAACAACATACCACTCAAAAAAATCAGCAAGACATATGAAAATGCAAAACTGAGTTGGGTATAACCATAATACAACAGGAGAAAAATAATGGGTGTGTACATACCCCAGATAACCAGCGGATGCGTCTTGGTGAGCATTTCGAGGTACTGGTTTCTGAAAATACGCGCCTGTCCTTTGTTGTGGATTTTCTCAAACTTCATGGCTCACGTTTTTGCATCACAAAGATAATCAAAAGCTAAAAATTATACCGGAGGCGCACAATGTTTTATTGTGTATTTTATTACACAATAAGAATTCAATTGTTGGTAGTAGAATATGCTTTAACAGTAATTTAATAAGCAATGCGCTTTCCGCAAAGCGCCTGCCAGCAGTAGTAAAAAAATCTAATATGTTAACCGGCTTATTAATTACATTAATTTTGCCCAAATCAAAATAAAAAATATGAGCAGGGGACCCGTTTCTACCTACATAGAACATCATTACCGCCATTTTAATGCGGCTGCATTGATGGATGCCGCAAAAGGGTATGAGACCCATTTAGCGGAGGGTGGCAAAATGATGGTCACGCTGGCGGGGGCTATGAGCACGGCCGAACTGGGCCTTTCACTGGCGGAAATGATACGGCAGGATAAAATAGCCATCATCAGCTGTACCGGCGCCAACCTGGAAGAAGACATTATGAACC
>JBDTVE010000261.1:0-5960 GCA_040007355.1 Bacteroidota bacterium
AATGGCGATCCTTACTTGGGAGGTCCCTAGCAGATTCGAACTGCTGTAGAAGCTTTTGCAGAGCTTTGCCTAGCCACTCGGCCAAAGGACCTTTTTTTAACCGCTGCGAAAATAGAAATTTTTGCCGAAGAATTGGTAAAAATTCCTTGAACTTCGGATATTCAATTAAAATACACCCATGCAAAGAATCGCTGAATCTGAACTCATTATCAATGATCGCGGGGCCGTGTACCACCTGGATACCCGGCCGGAGGAGCTGGCGGGCATTGTGATAACCGTGGGCGACCCCGACAGGGTGGCCGTGGTCAGCAAATACTTTGATACCATCGAATATAAAAACCAGCACCGCGAATTTGTGCTGCATACCGGTTATTCGGGTAATAAAAGGATATCGGTAGTCTCCACGGGTATTGGCACGGATAATATAGACATCGTATTAAATGAACTGGACGCACTGGTGAATATTGACCTCGCAACAAGAACCATTAAACCCCAACTGACTACGCTCAGCATCCTACGTGTGGGTACTTCGGGTTCCCTGCAAAAAGATATACCGGTAGACAGCTATGTGGCGTCTACCCATGGTCTCGGCATCGACAACCTCCTGAACTTTTACCGGGTTGAACACAATGACCAGGATAAGGAATTACTGCATTCCTTTATTACCCATACCCAGTTGCACAACAATTTTTCGCAACCCTATATCAGTGGGGCGGGCGGCTCGCTGTTAAAACATTTTGTTGCGGGTTTTCACCAGGGCATAACTGTTACCTGCCCGGGCTTTTATGGTCCGCAGGGTCGCATCCTGAGGCTGGGTCTCAGCAACCCGGGGCTGGTAGATAACCTGACAAGTTTTCGTTTTGGTCAGCACCACATCAGCAATTTTGAAATGGAGACTGCCGGCATCTACGGACTGGGTAAATTGCTGGGACACCAGTGCCTGAGCCTCAGCGCCATTGTTGCCAACCGGGTGGAAAAAACGTTTTCCGCTGACGCGGGAAAGACAATGGATATGCTAATCAGAACAACACTGGAAACAATTGGCGGATGGTAAACCGGCATTACCCGCCGCACCGAACATTTAAATTAACCCTTTGTTTGTAGTAATATTGCAGCCGGGCAGTTGCGGGCTTAGCTATAAAATGCAACACCGGAAGAGTGGAACAGGATGCCAGCCAGCGTACAACAGCCGCTTATTAATGATTCAACATGAATATCCATTTTTATAAATACCAGGGGACCGGAAATGATTTTGTGATACTTGATAACCGGAGCAATCAGTACAATACCTTAAGCAGTGAACAGGTAAAACAGTTGTGTGATCGTCGTTTTGGAATCGGCGCCGACGGGCTCATGCTGTTAAATAATAAAGCCGGGTACGATTTTGAAATGAAATATTTTAATGCCGATGGCGGGGAAAGCACCATGTGCGGCAATGGCGGCCGCTGCCTGGTAAAATTTGCCGCCGACCAGGGCATTTACAAAAGCATGTACCGTTTTGTAGCATCGGACGGACCGCATGAAGCGGAGATTGATACAGACGGCACCGTAAGCCTTAAAATGAAAGACGTTTCCCATATTTCGGAATTTGGAAGCGATTTCCTGCTGGATACCGGTTCCCCGCATTATGTTAAAGTTATCAATGATGTAATGAACTACGATGTATATAAAAAAGGGCATGAAATCCGGTACAGCGACGAGTTTGCGGAAAAAGGAATCAATGTAAATTTTGTTCAGCAGAAAAATGACCACGAGATAGTAGTGCGTACCTATGAAAGGGGCGTGGAGAACGAAACCTGGAGTTGTGGAACCGGCGTTACCGCTGCTGCCCTGGTTTGTTATCATAATGAAACGGGGTACAACGATGTAACAGTGCTTACCAAGGGCGGCAAACTAACCGTGGAATACGACCGCTTAAATGATGATACCTACACCAATATTTTTCTCTGCGGCCCCGCGGAGAAAGTATATGAAGGTGACATAGATGTTTAACAATGTTTTGTTTGGAGTTAGTTGTCACCGGTACCGGCGCGTAACCGGAACAATGGACACTAACTGCGAACGATAAACTGCAACCAGGAACCAAAACGTGATTCAGTACTTTAAAAATATCGACTACAAAATAGTTTCCATCGACCAGCCGGAAGCGGGCACCTGGGTAAACGTATTGCCACCCCTGAAACAGGAGGAATTCTCCTCCCTGTCTGAGGCCCTGGAGATTCCACGCGATTTTTTGGCGGATTCACTGGATATTGATGAACGCAGCCGGTTTGAAGAAGACGATAATGTAAAGCTGATTGTTATTAAAACACCCACGGAGAACAATTCTTTTAATGAAAGCGATGCCTATTATATCACCATCCCCATCTGTATCATTCTTACCCATAACCAAATCGTAACTGTTAATTCTTTTGAAAACGGTGCCATCAAAAAATTCCTTAATACGTTTCAGAACCGTCACCCGGACAACCGGAAGATGATGGTGCTCAAAATTTTTGAAAAGATTACCCAGACCTATATGGAGTCGCTGAAGGAAATCAACCAGCGGCGCAATTTAATGGAACAGAAACTCTATGCCAGTAACCGCAACGAGGAGCTGCTGGAGCTGATGAAGATCCAGAAAAGCCTCGTGTATTTTGTAACCGCTCTGCGCAGCAACGAAATTCTGCTGATGAAGATAGCCCGCACCAATTTCCTGGGGCTGAATGAAGAAGAAAAGGAGTTCCTGGAAGACCTGGTGGTAGATATTTCACAGGGGCTTGAAATGGCCAATATCTACACTAATATTTTAAGCAGCACCCTGGATGCTTTTGCCAGCATCATCAACAACAATATGAACAATGTGTTGAAACGGCTTACGTCCATTACCATCATTCTTTCGCTGCCGGCGCTGGTAACAGGTATTTATGGTATGAATGTGCCCATTCCGTATGCCAATTCACGCCACGCTTTTTATATACCGCTTATACTTTCGGTGGCCATATCAATTGTCATCAGCTGGTATTTCATGAAGAAAAAATGGTTTTGAGATGCTTACATTAAGGGTTTATGGCATTTTGCTGAACCAGCAGAAACAGGTGCTGGTAAGTGATGAACATATACGGGGTAATTATTATACCAAGTTCCCGGGAGGCGGGCTGGAGATTGGTGAGGGCACCCGTGATTGCCTGGTGCGTGAATTCATGGAAGAAATGAATTTGCGGGTAGAGGCCGGCGACCATATTTATACAACCGATTTTTACCAGGTTAGTGCGTTTAACCCGGCAGATCAGATAATAGCCGTTTATTATTTTGCCCGGGCACTGGAACCCATTACCACCCCATTGCGTACCCGGCCATTTGATTTTGATGAACAACAGGAAAAAGTATATCAATCCATACAACAGGTGGAAACCGTTCGCTTTATCGACTGGAACACGTTTTCCGCGGAAAGCGTTACATTGCCAATCGACAAAATAGTAGCATCCATGGTCAAAAAGCTGCTGTAGGGTCCGGCTGGTGGGTTGCCGGTCTTCCTTTTCGGCCTGGAGGTGCAGTGTTTTTGGTATATGGTATTTTTCCTTGAAACAAAGACTGGTAAAGGGTTTTATTATATTATTTCGGGGAAATGCATATTGCCTGCGATTTAGAATTTAAGTTTCTTCATTACCGGTTATGCCGGCCAGCCAACAAAATTTTGTTCATTTTATTGTCTATAAAAATATATCGTATGAAAAGATGTATCCTGCTGTTTTCCTTATCGTTTGTTATGGTGGTCAACCTGTGTGCACAGGGAAACTGGCCATCCAATATCCACCTTACCAAATTACCGAACGGGTTGCAGGTATTAGTGGTGGAAGACAATTCCGTTCCGCTGGTAACCGTGGAAATTGCCGTCAGAAACGGTTCGTTTACGGAGTCTCCCGAATACAATGGCCTTTCGCACCTGTATGAGCACATGTTTTTTAAAGCCAACAAAGACATCCCTTCGCAGGAGAAATATTTAGACCGTATTCATGAACTGGGTATTTTTTTTAACGGTACCACAGGTACTGAAAGGGTCAATTATTTCTTTACGCTGGGAAGCAAGGAGGTGACGGAAGGACTGCAGTTTCTGAACAGCGCAATCCGCTACCCGTTGTTTCTTAAAGAAGAAATGAAAAAAGAGAACCCGGTTGTTGACGGGGAATTCCAGCGCGCTGAGAGCAGCCCTTTCTGGCCGCTAATAGATAAATTTAACCACAAAATGTGGGGCAGTCTTTTCTCCCGGAAAAACGTCATCGGTGACCATGAAGTGATCCTTACCTGTACGCCGGAAAAAATGAATATTATTAAAGACAAATATTATTATCCCAACAATTCCATCCTGGTAGTGGCGGGCGCCATAAAAAGCGACGATATCATAAAAAAGGTGACCAGTATTTTCGGGGACTGGAAACCCTGTGATTTTGACCCGTTCCAAAAATGGCCTATCCCGGAGTTTTCGCCACTGAACCCCGCCGATTCACTGAGTTTTGTAGTAACCAGTCCGAATGCACAGGTGCCCGCACTGCAACTGGGCTGGCTGGGCCCCGATACGCGGAATGATATAAAAAACACAATTGTGGCCGATGTTTTCTCCTATATTCTTACACAAAAGAACTCAAAGTTCCAGAAAGCGCTTATAGACAGCGGTTATGCGCTAAATACCGGTATCAATTACGGCACGCAGCAGCATGTTGGCCCCATCACGCTCTTCATGATACCTAACCCCGCGCGGTTTAAAGAATCGTTTAAAGTGCTGCAGGAACAGTTGAACCAGTTTGACGCACCTGATTATTTTACCGATGAACAGATTTCCACCGCTAAAATGAAACTGGCCAACCAGGAAAAATACGGCACCGAAGTGACTTCCAACTACGCGCATACGCTTACCCAATGGTGGGCCATCGCTTCACTGGATTATTATTTTAATTATATTGACGAGATCAACAAGGTTACGCGGGCCGACCTGGAAAATTATGTAAGAAAATATATAAAAGGAAAGCCCTGTGTAAAGGGATTGCTGCTTAACCCCGGTCA
The DNA here is from genome assembly GCA_040007355.1 of Bacteroidota bacterium. Classification (GTDB taxonomy): domain Bacteria; phylum Bacteroidota; class Bacteroidia; order Chitinophagales; family Chitinophagaceae; genus JACMLD01. The sequence goes on from JBDTVE010000261.1 coordinate 5,041, forward strand.
GCAAAAAAACTGGAATGTGACCGATCTGGATACCCTTTTTAATTAATATAATATGATGCTAAAACAGTATATCATGAAACCCATTCTTCAGTTTGGAATAATCCTTTTCTGCCTGTCAGGCCTTAGTGCGGGCACCCTGGCACAAAGCGGTACCAAAGAAATTAATTATGAAGGCCTGAAAATTATTTTTAAAAAGACATCCAAGGAAGTGGTTACCGCCAGCCTGTTTATAAAAGGCGGCACGGCTAATATAACGGAGGCGCAGCAGGGATTGGAGGACCTGGCGCTAAGTCTTGCCATGAGCGGCGGAACCAAAACAATGGACAAAGACGCTTTCGCCGAAGCCGCTGATAACCTGGGAACTGATTTTGCCGCTACGGCCTCCAAGGATTACAGCCGTTTAACCATGACCTGTCTCAAAGACAACTGGGATAAAAGCTGGGCGATGTTTGCAGATGCCATTCTGAACCCCGCCATGGATGAAAATGAATACCAGGTTATCAAAAACCAGATGATCTCAGCGGCCAAACAGCAGGAATCTGACCCCGATGCATACCTGCGAAAACTGGCTACCGACGGGTTGTTTGGCGGATCGGACTATGCAAAAGTGCCCAATGGTACGCCGGCCACCCTGGAAACCTTCACTGTAGCAGATGCAAAAAAATACTATGCCGCATTATTAGGTAAGAAAAAATGTTTCCTGGTAATAGTGGGCAATATTGATGAAACGGACTTATTAAACAATATAAAAAGCAGTCTGGCCAAATTGCCGGTTGGGCCTGAAGCAAAGAAACCAACCTTCAAAAGTGTTACCACCTCCCGGGTAAACATAAAAGACAGGAACATTGCCACCAATTATATTCTGGGCACGCTGAATGCACCGAAATATTTTACTACAGACGGGCCATTGTTTGAGTTTG
>JBDTVE010000262.1:0-28065 GCA_040007355.1 Bacteroidota bacterium
CCGGCTTGTAAAAGGCCGACTATCTGAACAGGTTGGCGCCGCTTTTTATTACCCGTATTTATACGCTTAAAAATCCCGTGTTTAATGCTTTGGATATGCCACAAGATTATTGTATTTTTAATTCCCTTTCCAAAATCCCTGAAAATCAACTGCATTTGTTGTACAAGCTGCTCAAGACAACAGCTTTTGAAACTTGTATACCACACCGGTTATCCATTAAGCAAATAGGGTTTATACCATTTAATTGATTGTTTAGCAGTATATATTTATGCAATTAGAGTATTATTCATTGCCAATGGCATTGGAACGGGTGATGCGTCAGCAGGAGCACCCCCGCTGCAGCCTGCAACAATCTGTAACACAGCACCTGCACCTGCTGCTCACCACTTCTTTTGGCGAATTTCCGGGCGATGAGAATTTTGGCTGCGGTATCTGGGAACATGATTTTGACAATGTAACCAGCGCCCACAAGCTAAAGGAACTGATCCGGCAATCTTTATTAAAATCTATACAGGAGCAGGAGAAGCGCCTGGGCAATGTGCGGGTAGAGCTCATGATATTGCAGGAAGAAATGGCGGAAGGCTTGAATGCAAGACGAGTGAAAAAAAGGATTAATATTTCTGTTACAGGTGTATTGCATTCCACCAACGAGCCATTGGTTTTCAGGGATGGCTTTTTTGTAGGTCCTTTATCATATTAATACATTATCCGGACAGCATGCAGGAATCAAGAGAGCATATAAAAACGCGGATGTTAAAAAATGCGGCCCGCGCATGGGGATATACGGAAACGGAATCAGAAAGCAATTTTGATCCGCTGGTATCCATGTTATTAAGTGCCTGCTCCATTGAACTGGAAAAGATATCTGGCGAGATACAGGGTTCAAGGGCGCGGGTGCTGGAAAGGCTGGTACAATTATTATCGCCCGATGCGTTTACCGGAGCCCTGCCGGCCCATGCCATTGGCTGCGCCACCCCGTTGGAAAAAGTACTTGAAATAGCGGAAGACGCCCAATATTATATTACCCGTAAGACGCCCGCCGCCACGGATAATGAAGAACCGGTATCCCGCGATATCTTTTTTTCACCTGCTTCTTCTTACCGGCTAAATAAGGCCACGGTGCGTTTTATGGCGGCCGGCCGGTCTTTGTATAAAATAAGCAACGGCATCAACAAAGAATTGATGATGCAAACGGAGTCCGGCAAAGACCTCCCGGCCAATACGCTCTGGCTCGGCATCGACGAACCGGGCACCAGTCTTAAGAATACCCTGTTCCATTTCGACCTTCGGAACGAAGCGGAGAAGCAATTGTTTTATCACCAGCTTCCAAAAGCCACCTGGTACTGGAACGAACAGGTGATTCCACATGCTCCTGGCTATGGCAACCGTAACATTAGCGGTGAACAGCTTGACCTGGAGACCGTGCTGAACCGTGAGGACGATGTAAGCGGCAAGATAAAAAAACAGGTCAATGCTTTTTATAAGCCTTATTTTATAACCTTGCTGGACCCCAAAAATATGGCGGCCGGCAAAGACAATTCGGTGCTGTCTGCTATGATTGCCGAAACATTTACCGGCAAACTGGCGGCACCCCTGCAACAACAGCCCCTGCGCTGGATTTGTATAGACTTTCCGCAAACCATCTCCAGCCGGTTATTGCAGGACGTGGTATGCGTAATGAATTGCTTTCCGCTGATAAACCGGCGCCTGCATGATCTTACTTACCGCCTGCACGAGATGGTAAATATTATACCGCTGCAGACAGAAGACCTTTTTCTTGACCTGGAAGACGTGAGCAACGATGAGGGCAAGATCTTAAATACCCGGTCTTTCCGCCAGAAAGAAGAAGACGCCTTTGGCATTTTATTGCGAAACGGCGGTGTAGGCCGGTTTGATGAAAGAGATGCCGCCTCGGTTGTAGATTACCTGGTGCAGTTGCTGCGTGATGAAAGTGCGGCTTTTTCGGCGCTGGGAAATGATTTTATGAATGCGGAAATGAAACAGATACAGCAGATTATCAATAAACTGGAGCAAAGGTTGTTTTCGCGGCATCAATCGAGGGAGCAGATACCCTACCTGATGGTGCGCAACCAGTCTAAAACTGCCCTGCAAAATATATTCCTGCGTTACTGGAGTACCCGGGGCTCGGAAGCCAATCATATAAAAGCCGGCAACGCTCTCCACCTTTACAAGGGCAGCAGTATAGAGAACAACCAGGTCTTATTGGTAACCACCACGGTGGGAGGTCGCAACAAACTGAGTACAACGGATAGCGTGCTTGCGTATAAAAGCGCCCTTTTATCTAAAGACAGGCTTATCACAACAGAAGATATAAAAGCGTTCTGCCATTACCAACTGGGTGCAAGGGTAAAAAGAATTGACGTTGAAAAAGGTATTATGATCCATCCAGACCAGCAGCAGGGTTTTCTTAAAACAATCGATGTGCGGATATGCGTTGCCCGTAAAGATTTTGAAGACATGCAGGAAAAGGGCGAAGTAAATTTCTGGGTCGATAACCTCCGTTTGCTACTGGAAGAAAAATCTGTGGCATTGTTGCCATACCGGGTTTTTATTGAGCAGGCGGCCTGATGCGCGAAACAAAAAATAAAATTCAAATAAACACAACCGGGAAACCGAAACAAAGACTAGCCTCCTTAGAACAGGAACCATGTATAATAACCAACTCATAGCACAATTGCAACTGGAAATGGAAAACGCCGGTTGGGATGTAAAGGCCGAGCCGCAGTTATTGCTGGCGCTGGAAAAGGGCCTGCTGCCCAACGATTTCATGGTGAGTTGCGACGGCTTGTTCAGGCGTGAATACAGTCGCGATATTGTGTCTGCTGAATTAAAGGAAGATGCCCTCAAACAGGGTATGCTTGAACTGCACCTGAGCCGAAGCGGGTTGTATGATCAATTGCCGGAAGGCCTTTTTTTCCAGCTTCCCAAACGCGGCGCCCATACCACTACGGCTGCAGACATGGCATTGGATTATAAGCAGAATCGGAAAAAAGAAGAGGAGATACGCCGCTTTTTCCTGCCTTTTGAAAACGATTTTTTCCAGCAGCGCATACAGGTAGAGAAAGAAGAAGCCCTCTTGCTGGAAGGATTACAATCGGGTATATTAAACGATTATTTTATCAAATTCTGGGATCTTCCGGTATCCATTCCCCGTTCTTTTATTGCACCGTTAATATTGCTGCTGCCCTATGCGTATAAGATCGCCGGCGATAAAGCGCTTACGGCGCAATGCCTGCAGCAACTGTTACAGGAAGAAGTAGTACTGGAGCAGAAACAGGGCGGATCCCTGGATGCCGGGCTGGTGGAGACCCCCGCCATGGGCGATGCACTACTGGGGGTTGATATGGTTTGCGGCCAGCAATTCTGGGATGGAACACCGTATATCAATATTGAAATAGGCCCCTTACAGCATTCGCGTGTGGCTGATTACCTGGAAGGCGGTAACCGGTATATATTGCTGGATACCTTCAACAGGTTTTTTATACCTGCGGGGATAGACACCCGGGTATCGGTAAAAATAAAAACCGATAAGCCGGGCATGGTGCTGGATAAAAAAGACGGACCGGTACTGGGGTATTCGAGTATCTTAGGGTAAGTTGTACATTGTGCGGGTTATTAACGACAACAAACAATGCTACTAAATATATATCTGAAACAGCCAAAATGGAAAAAGTGATTGCAAATGATATAACAAGATATTTAATTGTTCTGGGGGCAGGCGCCATTGGCCTGTCGCTGGTGTTTACAAAACTCATTTCAAAACTAAGGGGCGCCTTTAAGCCCTACCAGAAAGCAACCGGCTGGTATGTGGTGCTGTCGGTTTTGTTTTTTGCAATTGTTGCACTGGTTGCCTATCCCGGCATCATAGACAAACCGCTGAATGCATTTATCTGTTTCCAGGCCTGTTTCCTATTAATGGGCTGCGCCCACGCCTACCTGATGCCTCAAAACCTGCAGTGGAGCGGTGACGACAAGGCATTTACCTCGGAGCTGGTGTTTACCCTGGTGGTAGCCTTTTTTGGCGCCTTTGTATTTTTACTGGTTTACCACCTGCTGAATGGAAATGGGTTGGAGTATATTATGTCGGCCAGTATCCTGTTTTTTATTATTCCCTTTCTTTTTTATCATACTTTTCTCAGCGCCGCAGGCATCCCCCCAAAAGTATTAAAAGAATGGTTTTATCCTTACCAGCAGGAGATAGAAGAGCCCGAAGAAAGTAAAATGAAAAACCTGCTGGTGATCAGTTTTGAATTTCAGAAACAGGTAAGTGACCAGCGCATTACCAATTTCAGGGCCAAAGCGCCTGTAGACATGGAAATGGGACAGCTGTTTTACTATTTTATTAATGATTACAATGATCGCCACCCCAATGCACGGGTGCAGTATATCAATGAAAATAGCCAGCCTTACGGATGGATATTTTATAAAAAACCTCAATGGTACTCCATTACAACCAGTTATATAGATGCGGAGAAATCTATTTTTAATAACAATATTAAAGAGAACGATGTAATTATTTGTTCGCGGTCTCTTTTATAAACCAGGCAATATGCAGGAAAATCACTATTTACAGGTAAACTGGATTGATGGAATGAAGATCAATAAATCTCATTTCATAGCGCAGGACAATGCACTGGTGTACCAGCTGGCCCAGAATACCAGTTGCCTGCTGAATGAACTCAACTACGGGCTGCTACCGGTAGGACAGGGAGGCGTGGGACTCAAATTATTTCTCAGCACCGATAACCAGAAAAAACTTCAGGTACGCGTGCATCAATGCCGTGCAATTACGGCGGGTGGTTATTATATTGAATTCAATGAAGACACGGCCCTGCACGGCAATAACCTGTTAACGCCCACTATCAGCACGCCGGTAAGCCTCCGGGAGTTAAAAAATAAATCAACACAGTTCTATATTGTTCTTACCGTTAATCCCTACAAGCGTATGCCCTATGGCGCCGTGGAAGGTGCCGAACTGCCGCCCCGGTTACCCTATACCCTGCCCATGCTTTCGGTAGACCTGGTTCCGGCGGAGCAGGTTACAAAAAATGTGCTGGGTGCCATGCAGGTACCGCTGGGCAAAATCATCGTGGAAGACCAGCGGGTAATGCTGGAAGAAGATTATATACCACCCTGTACGTCTGTCAGCAGCCATCCGGAATTGCTGGAAATACAGGCCGGCCTGGAACAATTCTATAGTAAAATGGAATTGTATTCTTTGCAGATCATCCAGAAGATATTCCAGAAAAAGCAGACCAACGATATGGCCGTTATTGTGCAGAAAATATGCGAGAACGTTTCCTTTTTTACGGCTTCCCAACTGGCGGAATTAAAAGCGGTGGGGATTATTCAACCGCCGGTATACATGATCAGCAATGTATCTTCGCTGGCACGCATCATAAAAAATACCCTGGATTTTTACCTGGGCAGCGGTAAGGAAGAACTGGTTAACTATATCACGGAATGGGGCAATATGAGCCAGGGTGAACTGGAAGGAGCCATCGTAAATTTATCCACCCAGCAGTATGATCATCTTGATATCAATAATTCAATTGAGAACGTATCCCGGTTTACAAAAATTATTTCACGGTTGTTCTACCAGTTGTCGAGGCTAGAGTATATTGGCAAGCGAAAGGAAGCGGGCATATTTGTAAAAGAAGAAGTGGTAAAACAGGGACAGGACGGGCCGGCACCTAAACGCAGAAGCTTTTTGGCGGATTGACAACCGTTCGCTGTTCTTAGCGCCGGTTTCTGGTTCGGTGAATGAATGGTCTTACGTGAACGATAAACATTAATTCAAATCAAAAAAGGATCATGCAACAGGTATTAAACAGCCAGGAAAGAAACCAGGCTTTCTTTAAATTTCTTCTTTTTTTCCTGGTAACCATCGTGCTTATCGTGGCGGCTATTTTCTTTAACTACCGGTTACCAATAAGGGAAAATAAAATGCTGCAGTCTGAGGTAGACATTCAGCGTATACAGGATGTTAGTCAGCAAAAGTTTGTAAGCCGTATGCAGGAAGCAGTAGGGCTACTGGATTCGCTGGATAAAAAAGGAGTTAACTATGAGCAAATCAACCTGCAGGCGAATAGCAAACTGCAGGAGCTGGCCGTGCTGCAGCAGAAAGACAATACGATTTACGGTAAAATGGACAAGATCATCATAGACAAACTTACGGATCTGCAACAGGCAAAAAGGGCATTGCAGGACGCCCGTGATAATACCAATAAGCTGGCAACGGCGCAGAGCGATCTGGACAAATGCCAGGCAGAAAATATTCAACTGCATGGCCAGTTAGACGGCTTGCGGAAGGCCAGCGGGTTTTAATAAGAGCGCTGGTTTTTTTAACAGGATATCCATTCCATCAAATATTCTTCCTACATGCGCGTGGCGAAATACATCGTATTCTCCCTAATCTGTCTTGTTCCCTGCCGGCAGGTTTTTGGGCAGCATAAAAACAGCGTGCCTGCAACGGTTCATGGCATCTTTGATGATTTGCCCATAGACGACCCCGCTGCCAATTCCGTTTTGCGGCCGGGCGAAGACAGCGTTCAGAAAATAAAAGACAATCTCTTTCTTACCGGCACCATCAGTAAAACACGTTGTTTCCTGGGCGAACCCATCCTGCTTACCTATACGCTCTATTCCGCGCTGCAGAGCACCAGCCGGGTTGACCGGGCGCCTTCTTTTGCGGGGTTTAGCGTGGAAGACATGGAAACCGACAATGAGCGGGTAATCAGAAAAAAACAAAACGGCAGAAACTACCGGATATTTACCATTCAGCAGGCACAACTAACGCCTCTGCAGGAAGGCGTGCTGACCATTGAACCCATCAGCGTGTCTAATACTATCAGCTATACCGAAAACAAAAAAGAAGCCCATTACAGCGGCAGTACGGAAGCGAAGGCGATAACAATCAGGGTTGATTCATTACCGCTGGCGGGGCGGCCCGCCGATTTTACCGGCGCTACCGGAAATTTTACGCTGCATGCCAGGGCAGACAGCCTTGTAGCGGCGGGTGAAAATAATACGCTTCATATAACGGTGGCCGGTACGGGCAATTTCACGGCGGTATCGCTTCCTGGTATAAAATGGCCCACAGACTGCGAACATTTTACGGTTACAACCCGCCAGCAGATTAACAAAAACGCATTTCCGCCGACGGGTGAAAAAACCTTTGATATTCCTTTTGTTGCAGCAAAAGAAGGCATGCTGGTAATACCCGCCCTACGACTGGCTTTTTTTGATACCGGGAAAAAAATCTACCGGTTTGCGAACGCCGGCCCGCTTACCATTCAAATTTCGCCGGCCCCGGCCAAACCGCTACCCGGTCTTGTTACGGTCCCGGTAAAAAAAGAATTTCCTTATTACATCCTGTTGATGGTGATACCCTTGCTCTTGCTCTGGGGCCTGGCAAGATACCGTGGAAAAAGAAAACCGGCTGTGCTACAGGAAGAGCCGCCTCCCACAACTGTTGAAGTAACAATAGAGCCCGCTATTGAAATACAACTGGAAGCACTAAGCGCTTTTAGCGATACCCGGGAATATATTAGCGCGTTTAAAAAATTGCTGTCCGAACATCTCTGCCGGCATGCCGGTCTTGTAGCCGGTACAGAAATGTCCATCCTGCAACAGGTAGCGTCAAAAGAACCCAGGCTGGCAGCGGCGGTAGAGCAGTTGTACAACCAGTGCAACAAACTTCTGTATGCGCCGGCGGGTATGGATACGGTTACGCGCAGGCAAATGGAGGATGATCTGGTGGCTCTTTCTCTAAAAATGAAAAAGCTGGTTGGCTAGGCAGGCTTATAAAAATTATATTTATGACAAAAGAAGAAGCATTGGCATTTTTGGAGCTGACCGATACGTCCACGGCTGCAGAAATAAAAGCCAGACTGGCGGAAAGGCTGAACCAATACGAGATGCTGAGTGAAAAAGCCCCCAGCGATTTTTTACGCAGACTAAACCTGAGAAAATTGGACAAGATAAAAATCATCTTGCAGGAGTCTGCACAATGGCCATTGTTTGTTGCAGAGCATTTGACTGTGCCGCAGGAAGAAATTCACGCGGTAGTCGAAGAACCTGCCCAAACCGTTTATATTGTTTCATCGCTGAAAGATTCGGTGTTAAAAAAGGCGGAAACTGCGTCGTTGCGAACCCGGTCTGCAGATGAGCCAGCCGGTTGGCTGATACTTCATATGGAAAACCGGCCCGCCAAAACCTATCCCCTGCAAACCGGTAAAAATTTTATTGGAAGAAAACAACCTGCTTCCCTCTCGCCTTTTATTGTGATAGAGGGAGACGAGTTTATCAGCAGGGTACAATGTGTTCTCTATGCGGAAGAAGACAAGCTGCTTCAATTTTACGTCAGCGACCCGGCAGCATATAACAACGGAAAAACCAGCAAGAACGGCACCTATATTAACGGCCAAAAAAATGCCATTACGCAAAAAATCCCACTGGCTGATGGCGATACGGTACAAGTGGGGGTTACCAAGCTTGTTCTGCGGTATAATACTGCGGCTATCGGGCAACTGGTAAAGGAGGTGGAGCAAAGCCTTTACATAGATACCGTTGTGCTGGCTAACTGACAACGGGGGCTATATTGACCCGTAGTCGTTGAGAAAGGTTTTACGTTTGGGTATTCTTTCGTAAAGCAGCATACAACATGAGGAAGTATCCTGTGCTGATGAGATATCAATAAAAGTTTATGAATTATAGTGAAGCCATCTGCAGAATTGTTTGATTGAAAACGTAGACTTTGTAAAAAAAGAACAAAGCCCGGGTTACGTAGCTTTCGCCAGAGGCTTTACCCAGGTATAACAATACAAATGCAATACATAATTATGGATATACCCAAACATGAGCTGCTGTTCTCTCGTATGTAATCTCTGTCTATTTCAATTGTATCTTAAACTTGTCCGCATGACCCAGGTTTTCTAGTTTTACCTCAATGGTGGCCGTAAAGGTTGAAGCACTATTGGTTGTACTCACAAACTGCAGTATATATTTGCCGGGCACCAGGAATAGTTTCAAGGGTATACCCACTTCTACAATCCCATAGGCAATTGAGTTCACCTTAAGTGTGCAGGCTTGCTCAGCAGACAATATCAACACATATTTTGCCGCGTTGCTGCTTCCCGCACTCGTGGTTTTGGAAGGTGTTTTCCTGCGATTTTCATCAACTGGTTTTTCTTTCTTTTTCTCGGTTGTGCGCGGCACTGTGGTAGTTGTGCTGGTATTTTTTGTCACCGTATCCTTTTTGCCCGTGGGATCGGCTGTCTTAGCATGCGCAGTATCCAGTTTTGCCGGCACCGTTCTGTTAAGGCGCGCAGTATCTTTTTGTTGATGGGCTCCGCCACTATTAATGGTCGCGGGTGCCTGGTTGCATGTTTTTAAAAAAATGATAAATAAAATAAACAGGAATACGGCGGTGCCAATAAACCAGGCCAGCAAATTGGGTTTCTTTTTCTGGTGAATCACCAGGGGCCGTATTTCTTCGTGGGCGATGGAGAACCTGGATGGAAAGGTTTTTTCTATTGAATTAGACGGAAGAACCGATATCTCAGCTTTTGATTTTTCCGGTTCCGGTGGCGGAGGTTCCATGTTTTCCGTCTCCGGTGCTATAACCGTATTGGCAGCCTGAGATGCCAGCAGGTCCGCGGAATTAGCCGGTGTTGATTCTATATGCAGCAATACCATCAGTTCTTCTGCCCTGGATGCCCGTTCGCGGGCATTTTTTATAACGCAATGCGATACGATGGTTTTGAAAGGTTCGGGCAGATCATTAAGCTTGGCTGGCAATTCCGGCGCCATAATATTAGACATTATCTGTTCCGAATTATCCTGGTCGCTGTTTTTAAACAGGGCTTTACCTGTTACCACTTCGTAGATGGTAACACCCAGGGACCAAAGGTCTAGGTTAAAACTGATCTTTTCATTAATGCCATATTTTTTTGCGTTCAGTTGTTCCGGTGCCATATAGGGGATGGAAACAATCAGGGCCGAGGAGCTATTATTTTCCGCATCTGAGTTTTTGCTGATACCAAAATCAGTGATCTTGGCCACGGGTCCTTCAATGGTCTGTTTAATCAGGATATTACCGGGTTTGATATCGCGGTGTATGATGCCGTTTTTATGCAGGTAGGACAGCCCGTTCAGTATATCCTGTATTAATTTTTTTAATGTCTCCGGATTTTTATTGGCTTTGTAGTACTCGGCAAAATTGCCGCTGTCCAGCAACTCCATTACACAGACCTGTATCTTTTCGTTTTCACCAAAGGGGTTTTCATTTTCTATTTCTTCAATATCAAGATAACGGCAGATATTGGGATGGTCCAGGTTCACCACTCTTTTTATTTCCGCTATGGGGCTGTAGCGATCGGAGAATTCGCCCGTCTTGTAGATCTTCAATGCTACCCAACGGCTTAATTTTTTATCGTATGCCTTGTATACCCTTGAAAAACCGCCCTTGCCAATCAGGTCTGTGGCGGGCAGGTATTCATACCGGTTAAACAGCATAACCGGTTTTTCTCTTCTGCGTATAATGATATCCGGTTGTTTTTCTTCCGCTGTTTTTTTCGGTGTGTCGTTTTCAGAAAACGGCTGGGCGCTGCCAGTAGACGCTTCGGTTTTTACCGGCTGCCGGGTGTATTGGCTTTCTTTGTTTACACTGCCTATGATAATGGTCTCATCAACGGGCTTGTCTTCGTCAGGCGGAATAGCAGCTGACGGGGCAGTACCGTGCCGGTTAATAACCCTGGTGGCATCCTCATCCTGGCTATTGTTTGTAAATGTTTTTTCAACAGCCTCCTGGTCATTTTTTGCCGGGCCGATTATTTGTGTGTCATCCGATGCTGGTATTTCCTGCGGGTTGCAGTTGGCAGCCAGTGGCTCGGTAGGGTGAGCAATGATACGGGTGGCATCTTCTTCTGGGACATCATCCGGCACCCTGTTTTTAACAGTCATCTGCCCGCCTGCCCCGCTAATTATTTTTGTATCATCGATTTCTGTCATTTTCTGCGGGCTATCGGTGGCGGCCAGTGGCCCGGCAGAGCGGCCAATGATCCGAGTGACATCCTCTTCCGGTTCGTCTTTGGGAATCATCTTCTCCAGAGGGGCAGGGATATCTTTTGCGGGGCTGATAATACGGGTTTCATCGCCTGACAAGACCTCTTCCAACGGTAATGTATTGCCGTTGGTGGATTTGTCTTTTTTGGGCAATGCAATTATTCGGGTATCGTCGGTGTCTTCTGTTCCGGTGGAGAGCAGGGTAGTTGAATGCTGCTGCGAGGGCTCGGGGGCGGCGGGTTCTCCCAGGTCAAGAATGCTGCCCGTTTTACCGGCGCTGGCTGGTAAAAGCGATAACAATTCTTCCGCCGTTTGTATGCGCTGGCCAGCGTCTTTCACCAGGCAGCGAAGCAGAAAGGGTTGAAAAGATTTGGGCAGGGCATGCACTTTTTCCGTAACGCGGAAACTCGTTATTTTTTTTGCAATGGTATCCGGAAAATCGGCAGGGTCTATTATAAACAGGGGTTCACCTGCCAGCGCTTCGTATACAACCAATGCCAGTGACCATAGATCCGTGTTAAAGGAAACCTTGCCGTTGATGCCGTAGTCTGCGGCGTTTAGTTGCTCGGGTGATCGATACGGAAGTCCCGTCAGTAACAAATGCGAACCTGTTCCGGGTGCTGTTACTGCCGAAAAAATGCCCATTCCGAAATCCGTTATCCGGGCAGCCCACTGGTTGTTTGTTTCCTCAACCAGCACATTGGAAGGTTTTATATAACCATGTATAATACTTTTTTGGTGCAGGTACGACAAACCATTCAAAACATTCCGTAAAAGATCAATGAAGCGGTTAATATCAGGATGTTTTCCATAATACTCCACCAGGTTTCCGGCGTTCAGGAAAGAAGTAATGCAGACCTGCAGCTTTTCCATCTCGCCAAAAGAATCCTCTTTTTCTATTTCCCGGATATCCAGATAAGAGCAAAGACCCGGATGAACAAAGGCTTTTATAATTTCGGTATTGTGTATGGGATGATAGTGTTCCGAAAAATCATTGATTTTATAAACCTTTACAGCCACCATTTCTTGATTGCCGATATCAACTGCCTTGTAGACCCTCGATAATTCGCCCCTGCCTGCTATATCAGTCTGCGGGTTATATTCATACCTGTTAAAAAGTAGCATAGTAATTAGTTTAATACCTTGGCATTTTTAGAGAATCTGTCTTTTTGTTCCCAGCTCTATCAGCACCGGGTTTTGTTTCGGGTAAGGGTGCAGGTGCTATTTTCCGTTCCTGCTCTTCCTCTCTATTGATTATTTCGCTGTCGGGTACCGCATTTTTCCCGGGCTGTAAGATGGTATCCTTTTTAAAACTGCTATCGGCCGTTGCGGCTGCGGCGGAGTTTGGCTGTTCCGTTGTTAACGCGGGCATGGCCCCGGCGGCGGTATCTTTTTTATTAAAGAAAAAAAGGCTGGCGGCAACTATGGCAAGCAATAGGAGGATCACCGCAAGGCCATATCCCTTTCTTTTTTGCTGCACGGGTGGGGGCGTTGCGGACCCCAGCTGCAAAAGATACATGGAATAGTTATCCCTGGTTTTACCAATACATTTTTCCTGTATCGCCGCGGTGATATCGGTTTGTGTGGCGGCATCTGCGGTGAGCAGTCCGGACAGGTAACTGTCCGTAATGTTTTCCAGCAGGCCATCGGTACAAAGCATAAAATAATCCCCGCCGGCAATTTCGGTTATCCAATGGCCTTCGGCTTCAATGGGACTATCATCGCCTGTTATCGCTTTTAAGATAATATGTTTTTGCGGATGGTGATGGGCTTCCTGTTCGGTGATCTCACCGTTTTTTACAAGCGTGTTCACCAGAGAATGGTCGGCTGTTTTATATTGTATTACACCGTCCCTAATATGGTAGACCCGGGTATCGCCGCACCATGCTATGAATGCCTTGTCAGCGAAGAGTAACAGCAGAGAAAAGGTGGTGGCCATCTCATTGTTCAGGCCTTCCGCGCGCGCATGTGCAACCAGGTTTTGCCGGGCGTTTTCCAGCAGGGTATTTATAAACCCCGTTGAAATTTCTCCCACGGGTGTTTGCAGCAGTTTGTTACCGGTATATTCAGCAATCAGCCGGCTGGCTATTTCGCCGTGTTCTGCCCCGCCCACACCATCACATACAATAAAAATTTTGTGTGCGGGCAGGGCGGTACCGGCAGTGGGCCATATATAATCCTCCTGGTTCTTTTTTCCGCCTATTTCATGTAAATAATATATACTGCTAAGGTTCATAAATGGGTGGTAACTGGTTTTGGGATGCAGGGGTTCGGGGATTGCTTTTGCGTATATCAAAAAAATCGAGGCATACCGGGAACCGCCTTCAGCAATCTTTAATAGTATTTCTTCAACAGTGATTTGAATCTTTTGTCATCTCGCAGCGCTGCAATCAGTTTATCCTTTTTTATATCGCTATAACTTACCTTTTTGGTTTGGAATGATTTTTCAAACCAAACCAGTGCATCATCCGCTTTTCCTTTTAAGAACAGTGCACTGCCCATTCCGTACATGGCAATTCCATTCCCCGTGGAATCTTTCAGGTAGGAACGGTTGTAATAGTCGTAAGCAGAATCATATTTATTGAGGTTAAGAAAGATATTGCCCATTTCATTGTTCACCGGTATCGCGGGGTTTTGCTGAACCCTGGCATACACCTTACTATAGTCTGTAAGCGCAGCCGGGTAATTCTGCAATTCATAATTGCTATAGCCGCGGTAGTAGACAGCCTCGGGTAATTTGCTAAGAGAATCCAGCTTAATACAGTTGTTAAAAAAAACTGCAGCGTTCTGGAAGTCTTTTTTATCCTGGTAGGCCCGGGCCAACTGATATTGCCATTCGTAATGCCGGTTGTCCATGGAAATGGCTTTTGACATATCGGATATGGCATCGTTTAATTCATTTGTTTTGTAATAGGCAAAACCGCGGTAAAACAAGGCTTCTGCCATTGCGGGATTTTTCTTTACGGCATTTTTAAATGCAGCCAGTGCCTTTTCATAATTGTTCGCGGCAAAATAAGATTTTCCCAATCCACTGTACCCTTCGGCTACCAGGCTGGGGCTTACCGGCGTTTTTGTATTACTCACTGTTTGTATAAATTTTTCAAAACTACTGCTTGCGTTATTGTATTCTCCCATGGACAGGTAAGCATCGCCCATGGCTTTTTGTGCCACGAAAAGCTGCGGATTTAATTTTACTGCGTTGGTATAGTTTTCAAGGGCGGTTTTATAATTGCCCAGGCTATGCCAGGCAAGCCCCCGTTTGTAAAGGGCGTCTATATAATCTTTATTGAGTGTCAATGCCTGGTCGTAATTGTTGATGGCTTCTTTATAATTGTTCAAAGAAAAATAATATTCACCCCTGGTAAAGCGGTACCGGGCATTGGCGGGGTCTACCGCAATGGCATAGCCCACCAGTGTAATGGCTGAATCTTTGGATGATTGATCAAACCTGTTTGCAGCACGCTGAAAATAAGTGCTCGCATAATCTTCTATATTTTTTGTGTTTTTGTCGTCCAGTCCTTTTTGGCGGGCTTGCTCAAAGTCCACGGCAGCAGTGAGGGGATTGTTTAGCAACAGCTGGCTTTTACCGCGGTTATAATAGGCAAGCGCATTGTTGCTATCCAGCTGTATGGCAGACGAAAAATTATTATCCGCCGTCCGGTAATCATTTTTATCCAGCAGCAAAAGGCCTTTTTTCAGGTAAAGACCGGTGGCCTTGGGGTCCACGGCAAGACCATCGTTCAAATCTTTGATGGCTTCGTCGGTATTTTTATTGATCCGTATACGCAGATCGGCCATGGCAGAATAGATATCAGTATTTTCCTTGTTGATGGTGAGATAGGTTTTATAATCCGTGAGGGATTTAAAGAAATCGCCGTTTTTCTGGTACAGGGCGGCCCGGCCCTGGATGGCTTCCAGGTTATTGCGGTCTAGCTCGTAAGACTGTGTGTAGTCTTTCATGGCCCTGGTGAGGTCGTTTGTTTTTTCATAACATTTGGCCCTGCCCAGGTACAGATCAGAGTTGTTTTTATTTTTCTTGATGGCGGCATCGTATTCTTTAATCGCTTCTTTGTAGAGACCGGCCTTATACTTCTCATCCAGTTCGGAGGTTACCCGGAATTTATCAGTAAGTTCTCTTTTTTTGGCATCGTATTGTGCGGCCTGGTCGGGTTTCTGGGCAATAGCATCATTGTAAAACCCAATAGCCTGCTGGTATTCGCGTTTGTTTTCCGCCAGCCTGGCTTTATGGATATACTGGTCATAGAGCTGGTCGGCGGTGATGGTGGCGCGTTCCCTGACTTTGTTGGCATTGTTAATCTTGCTTTGTGCAAGGGGGTCGTAGGGGCGCATGTCTTTGGCGTCTTTATAGAATTTCAGCGCGCCGGTAAAATCATTCCCGTCAAGCGCTTTATCGCCTTTGTTGATGAGGTCGTTAAATGATTGGGTTTCTTTCCGATCTTCTTCAATGGCATCCTTGCGTGCTTTTTCTTTTTGTTCCATTTCAAAGCTCATCTGGGCATGGGCAATCGAGGCGCTGTCGGTAGCGCCCGAACGGGTAAAATTGGCATTGGCGGGGCGCACCAGTACAATATCGTTCGATACATCGTTGGCTGTATCTGCCGGATTAAAAAAGCCCACCCTTGCTATATACGGCACCCACCTGTTTTTTTCTTTTTCTATCCGTATTTCAGCCACCCGGTTATTAAGCGCATAGGCAGCGTCGTTGGTTTTGTTGGCATTCCGGAAAAAAGAAGTAAAATATACTTTTAGGTATAGGTATGCCCCTTTTTTTATGTTCGATGCTTTTACGTCGTTAAAAGACACGGAGGGGGCGTCACTTTTTTTATACAGGAGGTCAAAATCGTTCAGGTATTTTTCCACTTCTATGTCGCGGGAGCTATTGGAGCTGTGAAAATTTGGGTTGATATCATCTTCCAGCAACACCTTGGAAGAAAGGAAGATCTTGTTCCGGCTGCCGGAATGGGAATTAAAGATTATTTTTTTTGTTTCCGTGAGATCAATGTCCGTATTGGCAATATTGTTGAGCAGATCCCGAAATTCCCTTTTTATCAGCGATTCTGATTTGTATTTTATTTCTTCGGCATCCTTGATGGTAACAGCATCCTGCGCGGTGGCTTGTTGAAAAGACAGCATCATCAGCATGGACAGGAGGTAAAAATGGTTCCGGTGCTTCATAAGTCAGTGTTTGTTGTTAGTGGCTGGTTGTTATTGTTCCAGTAAATTTTTAAGATACTCTTTTTTATCCAGAGCAGACGCCCGTCTGATGCTGTTGATCAGCCAGCCGGCATTCAGGGATTTCCGCTGGAAATATTCCACCGTAAATATCCACCCCGGCGCCTGTAGAAAATGATAAGTGATGTCTTTCACGTATAAAAATTTTGCATGGTTGTTTAAAACCGCCTGGTAAAAGCCAACGGCATTATTGCTTTTAAAAAAGGATGTTTCAAAATAATCCGCCAGGTTTGCTTTATCATTCAGTGCCTTGTCCAGTTCAATAAAATTACTGGCATGGCTGGCCGGGTTAATAAATTTCGGCGTGTTCTGGTTTTCCCCGGGTGCTGTCAGGCGGGAATCGTCTTTCAACACACCCGACCGGACAGCGGAAATCATCCACTTTGACCGGTTTTTATTGTCGGTGATGATTCGGAGGATAATGGGGATGTCTACTACGGCGCCATTGTATTGAAATTTACACCGGGCTTCTGCATACCAGCCGGCCAACATAAAATTAAGTCTGCTGGGATTCTGAGCAAAGGTTACGTCATTTACAAAATCATCAATAAGCGACTGGTTCCAGGTATTGGTTTCGTAGTTAAACAGGCTTTTGATGAGTTTGGGGCGGTCAATGCTGTACTTTATATGGTAGGTCTTGTACGCCTTTCTTATAAACGACCCGGTATCATTGTTAAACCGTTCAAAAAACTCATCGATCTGTTTTACTTCATAAATAAAATGTTTTTCGCGGGTGCCGGCATCGTTGGTAAAAACCTGTGCACAGAGCGGCCCGTAAAGAAATATAAAAAACAGTAAGCAGGTAATTTCACCGCAAATGGTTTTCATGGATGGCATATAGAATTATTAAAGAGACTTGGTGGAGATAACTCCTATATCAGACAACAATACATCCCATACATTCTGGGTATTGCCGTCAACATTTTTTTCATAGGTCTTCAGTACCACATTGGTATTTTTTCGGGTTACGTCCTGGTACACCAGTTTGCCATCGCGGTAGCCTTTAAACACCTGCTCAAAGCTGACCACACCATAATAGTTGCCGTCCGGCCCCTGTTTTACATCACTCACATACTGCACATTGGTCCATTCTATTTCTATCTTGTCGTAGTTTACCAGTTTGATATGAGAAAGATAGCTGCGGATCTTATATCTTTTTACATCGTTCCTGTTAACGGAGGAAGTTTCTATCATGGCGTTCTCATCTACAAACAAGCCAACGGCCTGGTCAATGGCTTTATTGATCTCTTCATAGTTGGCTGCTTTGTTACAGATTACTTTCAGGTAGATATTCAACTGGTTAGTTTTCTGGAGCGCTTTTTTTTCAAATTCGGCTTTAGAGATATTGCCGGCCACATCTTCAAAACTAAGCGGGCGCGGTGAGATGGAGTCAGGCGCTCTCTTTTGCACGGGTGGGGCCGGGGTCGGGGCGGGACTTACGGCAACGGGCTCCACTTTTTTGGGTTCTTCCACGGGTTTTGTGCTGGCAGTTGGCGCAACTACCGGAGTCGGCTCTTTTTTTATGTCGGTTTTTGCTTGATTGTCATCCGGCGAAGGCCTGTTTTGCCATAATACCAGAGCTGCTTTTTCAGCGGGAGCGTACAATATATGATGGCCATCTTTATATACAACGGCTACGATGGTTTTCTTATCTATTTTTTCGCCGTTGCGCTGCAGGTAGATATAGTTTTTGTCTTCGGTAATAATCTTATCGTCTATCCGGCCTTTTGCAAGACTGTACACATGGTCAGTCAGGGGAAGGTTTGTTTCGTTTAGAAACCGGCTGATGGCTTTTCTTGTCTGTTCATTACTAAAATCAAGTCTTTCAAAGGCCAGGAAATCGCCGGTTTTATTGAATAAAAGCAATAGTTTTTTAGTGCTGACGGCTACGGGCGATTTTTTTTTGCCCGTTGGCAGATAGGTGAGGATCGATTGTGTAATGGATTCCGTTTTACCGTCTTTGGCGCCTGAGTTGAAATAGATCTTATCCTGGGCGGATCCATTTACATGCGAGAACACGATGAGGGTGGAGGTCAGTAAAACGCTAAGCTTTCGCATACGGGTGCATGTTGGTTTAAGTGTATCCCTGATATTAAATATAAAGGTTTATTGGTTTAGGAAGATTTAAATAAAGGTAATTTTTTTTGGTTGATTATCAAAGGGCTATATCGTTTTTTCGGGTTGACAGGGTGGTACGCCTGCACCGAAAAGGCTTCCTGCCAGGCACCGGGCCTGTTCTGCAAAAATAACGGCTGCGGGTGGGCGATAAAACGTGTAAACACGGTTTTTCAGCGGTAGTACTACGGATATTTGGGGAACCAGTTATTGAGCGATGGTAACAGATGATCTGGCGGGGCGCTACCTTCTCGCCTCGCTGGCCAAAAAAATTTCCCATGGGCCGGCAAACTCCCTGTTTCACAATCTATTTCATTGCCCCGCTTTAAGGTGAGCCGCCCGAAGAAAGGGCGACCCAGCATCTCTCGTTCCCTTGCTCGGTGTTCTCACCTCCACCAACAACCTCAACATCAATTTGTATTTCCTGCGGGGTTACCTAAAAGCCTTTTCCAGGGCTTGTGCAACAGCTTCTAACAAATGTGGATCGGGCGCAGGAGAGGTGTGGGCGTCTGCGGGCAGGTAAGCCCGGTAGTTTTTTTCTTCATCCCGTTCAAAGACTACAGTGGCTCCGTCTATTGCCACTTCAATTTTATAACTATAGCCAAAAGAAATAAGCACGGCATCAAAATTTCTTTCCTGGTTTTTATAGGAGGCGGTAATGACAAAGTGTTCAGTCATGGCAATGTAATAATAAGGATAAAAAATGAATGGGTATGGGAACGATTAATTAGCATCGGCTAATTTATATTTTGCCAGCAAGGATATTTTCACTTCCTGCCTTCCAGGGCCAGTATCCCGCAGCCGCTCACCTTTTGACGAAAACAGCGTGTACTCCGACGATTTTTTAACGAAGGCAGGCATTAATCCGCACGTGACCAACCGACGCCCAAGCGTGGTGCACCGGGTTGACGAGGTAAAATAAAGCCCGGGTTGGAATATACTTTGCCTGGTACGCAAGACCCGCAGGAGGCCCTTATGTATATTATCTTTTCAGCTTCTGTATTAATACTTATTTTTGCACTATTAAATAGTGCCCATTATGCCTGAAAAAATAGTAGAATTGCGCCATGTGAATATTTACCAGGGCAGCAATCTTGTGCTGCAAGAAGTAAACATCAGCGTGGAAAAAGGAGAGTTTGTTTACCTGGTGGGGAAAACCGGTACCGGCAAATCCAGTTTGTTAAAAACATTGTACGGAGATCTGACGCTTACACAGGGAGAAGGAACTGTGGTCGGCTTTAACCTAAAGGAGATGGACTGGAAAAAAGTGCCGTTTTTAAGAAGGAACCTGGGCGTTGTATTCCAGGATTTTCAGTTGCTCACGGACCGCAATGTAAACGATAACCTGAAATTTGTTTTGCAGGCCACCGGCTGGAAGGATCGAAGGTTAATGGACGAAAAAATTGCCGATGTGCTGGATAAAGTTGGCTTGAAATCAAAAGGATTTAAAATGCCTTTTGAAATGAGCGGCGGTGAACAGCAACGCGTGGATATTGCGCGCGCGCTGTTAAACTCACCCAAACTGATACTGGCCGATGAGCCCACGGGTAACCTGGACCCCGAAACCTCCGATGAAATTATGCAACTGCTTTTCAGGATCGGCAAGGATTATGGCACCACCATTATCATGGCCACACACGACTATATCGTGATCAATAAATTTCCCGCCAGGATGCTTAAAACAGAGAAGGGAAGGGTAGAGGACAATGCTACTATAAACATTGTATGATTTCCATATTGATTCCCGTATACAACCGGGAGGTGGGGGCCCTGGTCGCCTCGCTGCACGCCCAGTTGCAGGCTGTTACAATAACCGGTGAAATTATTGTGATGGATGATGGTTCTGAAAATGAATCCACCAAAAATGCCAACCGCGGACTGCCCGGGCTTTTCAATACCCTGTTGTATATAGAATTGCCTGTGAACACCGGACGCAATCTCATTCGTCATGAACTGGCCGCCGCCGCCAGGTTCGACCTGTTTATTTTTCTTGATGCAGACAGCAGTTTCCCGGACACAGCATGGTTGAAACGCTATTTGAACGCTGCTGCGGGCAATGCGGTTATTATGGGCGGAAGGTCTTATAAGCCTGAAACGCCGGGCGCTGCCTCCTCGCTTCATTTTCATTATGGACAGCAAAGAGAACAACTGGGCGCTTCCCGCAGGAATAAACATCCCTACCGTTCTTTCATGGCCTGTAACTTTTTGGTGAGCAGGAATCAATTTGCCCAATTGATCACAGACAGGCGTTTACACGGTTATTGCCATGAAGACACTTTTATGGGGCTGCAGTTTGAACAATTGCGGGTGCTACTTGTGCATATTGATAACCCTGTTTATCATGAGGGCATAGACGAGGACCAGTTGTTTATGAAAAAACAGGCGGAAGCGCTGCAGAACCTGCGGTATCTCTATCAGACCTATCATACCCGCTATCATTTCAACTCAGGCATAAAACTCATTCGCGTTTACCAAAAGTTACAGACAACAGCCGCGGGCCGGTATATCCTGCAAAAACTGGCCTTACAGCAGGACGCTCTCAAAAAAAACACTTTGCGCTCGCATCGTCTTTTATTGCTTGATCTGTGGAAACTGGGAGTATATCATCAATTGTGTGCAGCGCCAGGCAGCAATAAGATTTAAGGATCGATTATTTCCAGCAATCCTTGCAGGGCCCGGGCAGGGGAATAACAATTTGCCAGCAGTGCCGCCCGTTTTCGGATATCGTCTTCTGTAAATGGCTGTGAAAAATAATCGCTGATGGCACGGATATTTTCTTCACAGCCGTTGGCGGTGATAAACAATTTTTCAAGTCCCGTATCTTTTACCATCAGGTCGTTACAAATACAATGTCTTCCTTTTTCAAGGGCTTGCAGCAGTCTTTTGTCGAACCCGTTATCATGACATCGTGGCAACAGAATTATCTGCGCTTTTTGAAGCAGTTCACAGAGCGCTGTTTCTGCCGGGTTGCAGACCATGCAGATATTGCTTTCTGGGCCGTGCTGGTATTCGATTCGCACCACGCTGCAGGTATCTGCCACAATTAGCGGTACCGGCAATTTGCTGAACACATTTTCAGACAACCATTGTACCATTTTATCGTTCTCGGGGTTTGACAGATCCCCGTAGTACAGGCAGTACATGCCCGTGCCTGTCTGGGTTTTTATTTCGGGTACCGGTATAAAAGGAGGAAGACAAACCGTGCGGGCGGTTTTGTACAGTTGCTGGAATTTTTGCTGGTCGCCCGGCGTGGTGGCAATAACGGTAGCAAGACCGGCTATTTTTTCTTCCCATTTCCGGATAAGCCTGGCTTCATTAAAAGAGTAGGCTTTTTTAATAAGTGATTTTTCGCATCGGGTTAAAGTCTCATACAATTGCGAAGCGATGCCATTGATGCGCACAACCGTTTTGTAGCCATGGGCGGCCAGGTGAGGCAGGTAGTAAGTGCAGGACATACCCTGGAAAAGAACGGGGTGAACCTGTTGCAGCAGGTTTTCCAGCAATGCCGGGTTAGACCTAGACGAGATACAATAAGGATGACGGATGGAAACGCCTTTGTGCCCATGGTTGCGCGCATAAAGATGAATGCCGGATACCAGCTGGTTCAGGTGGGTGGAAACGGGGTTTGTATCATCGTGAAAACAGTGGAGGATAACCTGGTAACCTGCCCGTTGCAGGAAATGAAGTTGGAAATAGGTATCCGTCATATCCGCGGTGGAAGACGGGTGTGGTATTTCCGGGCAAACAATATGGACCTGCTTATTCAAACGGTTTCAAATATTTTTTTATAAAATAACAGGAGGCCCTGCTCCTCCTTTTCCCAGTTGATTTGCTCTCTCAGTTCAAGACAGTTACGGCGCAACCGGCTGCGCAGGGGTTCATCGCTTATAAGCCTGTTTAACAGCCTTGCAATGTTTTCGGCGCTCAGATCTTCTGTTACAACAGCAATTTGCAACTGATTGTTTATTTTGCGGTAAGCCGGATAATCCACGCAGAGCTGGGGGATGCCGGCGTGGATATAGTCGAAAAACCGGTTGGCCAGCGATAGATAATTACTTTTGCCGTTATTTTCAAACAGGGTGATACCAGCTAGGGCTTTTTGAGTGAGCAGGCGGAGTTCTGCGGGCTGAACAAGTCCTTTCAGCACAATTTTAGACGAGAGACTGTATTTTTTTATCAAATCTTTAAGTTGTTCCATGAAATTTCCATCGCCGCATATCAACAACGGCGCATCAACCCATTGCATGGCAGGTATCAGTGTTTCAAAGCTTCTGCCCTCATTGACCGAACCCTGGTAGATAATAAATCTTTCAGGCGACGGGGTGGGGTTCAGGGGCAGCAGGAAGGGCACATTTCTTATAATACCATAGTCCACGCCATACATTTTCCGGAACTCGTCTGCAATGGGCTGGTTAACGGTATAGCCATGTTTAAACCGTGGCACACAGGTCTTTTCAATTTTTTTCCAGATACGGTGAATTGCTGGGCGGGTAACCACTTCCTTCATTTCGCAAAACAATTCATGTGCATCATAGACCCGGGGCTTTCTTTTGAGCAGGGAGGCTATCCAGACCGGTAAGATGGTGTCCAGGTCGATGGCGCAAAAAAGATCGGTCTGGCGCATCAGCAGGAAAAAGAAAAGCCGGGTATTGTATTCCATGTAAAAAAGCTTTCCTTTTTCAAAAATCGTATACAGGCGTTTCTGCTGGTAAGGCTGCGGGGCAGGGGATAGGGAGTTTTTTTTCTTCCGGCCGACTAATAATACATCGTATCCGGCAGCTGACAGGGAGCTGCAAATGCGTATCATTCGCTGGTCGTAACTGAGATCTGTTGTTACCGTAAGGCAAATTTTCTTCAAACCGGCTGTTTTTTATTAATTACCGCCAAACCTACCGTAGTTTTTTAATTCGGGGAAGATTTTGGGCTTAATTCCTGGGACGGCATGAAAAATTTCAGAATTTTCCGCTACCTTTGCCGCCGAAATTATAAGATGTCAATTTATCGGATGCCTAAAAAAAAATTAAGATGCCGTATTTAACAAAAGAAAAAAAAGCTGATTTTTTCATCAATTTTGGCGGTAAAGCAACCAATACCGGTTCCATTGAAGGACAGGTAGCGCTGCTTACTGAACGTATTTCACAGATTTCCAAACACTTACAGGACAACAAAAAAGATTTCTCCACTAACCGCGGCTTAATGCAGATGGTAGGTAAAAGAAAGCGTTTGCTCACCTACCTTAGCAAGCACAACCTTTCCAGCTATCGCGATTTGATTCAAAAACTCGGACTTAGAAAATAACGAATTATATATTTTTATTCCCAACCCTGACAGGTTGGGAATAATTGTCTTTAGATGTTTTTGCAACAGTCAGTTTAGATTATTCATCACAGTATTAAGGCTACGGCTTGCCCTGTTTCCCTCCTGTCTTTTACCAGACGCATTACGCAGTCCTTAGTTCAGTAACTCAAATTTTATGTTATCACAACCAATTCAATCAAAATTCACCATCAGTGATGGCCGTGAGGTTATTATTGAAACCGGCAAACTGGCCCGCCAGGCAGATGGCGCGGTAACCGTTCGCCAGGGAAAATGTATCATATTGGCTACCGTTGTAGCCAACCGCGAACCAAAAGAAGGGCAAAGCTTTTTTCCTTTGATAGTAGATTACCAGGAGAAATTTGCCTCTGCCGGCCGTATACCGGGGTCTTTTTTCAAACGCGAAGCCCGGTTAAACGATTATGAAATTCTTACCTCCCGTTTAATTGATCGCGCCCTGCGTCCCCTGTTTCCCGATGATTATTTGTGCGATGTACAGGTGCTGGTTACCCTTGTTTCCAGCGATGAGGAAGTAATGCCCGATGCACTGGCCTGCCTGGCGGCTTCCGCGGCGCTGGCGGTTTCCGATATACCGGTGCAGGAAATTATATCCGAGGTGCGGATTGGCCGGGTAGACGGCAAATTCATTGTAAACCCATACCGCAGCGAACTGGCAAAGGCTGATATGGATTTCATTATTGCTGCAACGGATAAGAATATCATGATGGTGGAAGGGGAGGCAAAAGAATGCGCGGAAGAAGACCTGATAAAAGCCATTGAACTGGCACATGATGCCATTCGTATACAGGTAAAGGCGCAGGAAGAATTGCGCCGGCTTAAAGGAATTACCGCAAAAAGAGATTATAAAAAGCCACAGCACGACGAAGCCCTGCGCGAAAAAGTAAATGCTTTTGCTTCTTCCAAAGTATACGAGGTAGCCAAAAGCGGCAGCAGCAAACACGAACGGAGCGATAAGTTTGAAGAAATAGAAACCGCGTTGCTGGAGCACCTGAAACAAGCCTATAATGTTGCAGAAGGGGAAAGCCTGGCCGACAATGTAAAAAAATTCGCCAAACATTATTACCACGATGTTCAATATAATGTGGTAAGGGATATGATCCTGAATGATAGGGTACGTCTCGATGGCCGCGGCCTGGAAGACGTTCGCGCGCTGAGCATGGAAGTGGACGTATTGCCTTCTCCGCACGGAGCAGCACTTTTTACCCGTGGTGAAACGCAGTCACTGACAACGGTTACACTGGGTACGCCGCTGGATTCCCTGCTTATTGAAAGCGCTGCTAAATCTGACTATTCAAAATTTCTTTTGCATTATAATTTTCCGCCATTTTCAACCGGTGAGGTTAAGATGATGCGCGGCGTTGGCCGCCGCGAAGTAGGACATGGAAATCTTGCCCTGCGCTCATTAAGACAAATGATGCCAGGAGGCGAATATCCT
Source organism: Bacteroidota bacterium (assembly GCA_040007355.1). Taxonomy (GTDB): domain Bacteria; phylum Bacteroidota; class Bacteroidia; order Chitinophagales; family Chitinophagaceae; genus JACMLD01. Next base: position 25,229 of record JBDTVE010000262.1, read on the forward strand.
TATACCGTTCGCGTGGTAAGTGATATCCTGGAGTCCAATGGTTCTTCGTCCATGGCAACGGTTTGCGCCGGTTCCCTGGCCCTTATGGATGCAGGGGTGCCCATGCCCAAACACATTAGTGGCGTAGCCATGGGGCTGATTTCAAAAGAAGGAAAATTTGCGGTATTGACCGATATCCTGGGAGATGAAGACCACCTGGGCGATATGGATTTTAAAGTAACCGGTACCCGGGATGGCATTTGCGCCGTGCAAATGGATATAAAAGTAGACGGCCTAAGTATGGATGTAATGCGAAAGGCGCTTGCGCAGGCGCGTAATGGTCGCCTTCATATCATTGAAGCTATGTATGCCACCATTCCGGCAGCACGCGCGGATGTGAAACCACATGCACCACGGATGGTGAAACTGTTTATTGATAAGGAATTCATTGGTGCGGTAATAGGGCCGGGTGGTAAGATAATCCAGGAAATTCAGCGTGAGACCGGCGCCACCATCAACCTCGAAGAAAAGAATGAAATGGGCGAAGTGAGCATTTTCAGCGCCAATAGAGACGGGGTTGAAAAAGCTGTTGCCTGGATCAAAAGCATCGTAGCAGTACCGGAGGTAGGAGATGTATACGAAGCCAAGGTGAAATCCATTATGCCCTATGGCGCATTTGTGGAATTCATGCCGGGCAAACAGGGTTTGCTGCATATTTCCGAAGTAAGCTGGAAGCGCCTGGAAACGCTGGAAGGGGTATTGAACGAAGGAGATACGGTAAAAGTAAAACTGACCGGCACGGATCCTAAAACAGGAAAATTCAAATTATCAAGAAAAGTATTATTACCTAAACCAGAAGGCCAGCAGAGACAGGATTAGGTTCATTGGGATAATGGGTTGGTAAATCGCCCGCCGGGTTCCCGTGCGGTTGGAGAGACGCCCACGTTTTATCATCCCGGTAAGCGGCTGCCTCAGCTGGTAATAACCAATATTTCAACCCCGGCCTGTAAAAGGACCGGGGTTTGTTTTTAAAACGGTGAGCTCCGGCCCCGGTGAAATAAAAAAAATCAATTTGACCGATTACATTGAATATAAGATACAGCTTAAGGATGATGCCGTAAAGGACATTTTGATAGCCCGTTTGGCCGATGCTGGCGCCAACGGTTTTGAAGAAGAGGGCAGCATATTAAAGGCTTTTGCGGCAGCCGGTACAGACCAGTCGGAATTTGAAAAAATTATTGCAGAAAGCGGACTGGAATATTCACAATCGCTTATCCCTGAACGCAACTGGAATGCTGAGTGGGAAGCTGGTTTTACCCCGGTCACCATCGGTCATTTCTGTACCATCCGGGCAGATTTTCATGCACCGGATACCCAAGCCAGATATGATATTATTATTACCCCGAAAATGAGCTTTGGAACCGGTCATCATGCCACCACCCATCTCATGATAGAAGCCATGGAAGGCCTGAATTTTCAGGGCAAACAGGTTTTTGATTTTGGAACCGGCACCGGGATTTTATCAGTGATAGCCGAAAAATGCGGTGCAGCCGGTATTACTGCCATCGACAATGATGCTTGGAGCATTGCCAATGCAACAGATAATTTTAACTTAAATGAATGTCGTAAAATACTGTTATTCAATCAATCAGGGTTTGACGAAAATTCTTCGTACGATATCATTCTTGCCAATATAAACCGCAATATCATCCTCCAAAACCTGGCGGGGATAAAACAACATCTTTCCTCCGATGGCGTTGTATTGTTAAGCGGTTTGCTTTCCGGCGATGAGGCGTTTATGGTGGCACAGGCCCGGGTTCATAAACTGGCGCTTCGGCAACAGTCTGCGATGAATGGATGGATTTGTTTACAGTTGGTAAACGGCTAATATTTCTTGGGTATTCCATGGAGTTTTGAGTATTTTTGTATTTCCAACTCAACCAATATTTCTGATGAAAGAAATACTTATTATTTTGTTGGCCTATCTAATTGGCTCCTTACCAACAGCTGTGTGGGTAAGTAAGTATTTTTTCAATATTGACATCCGGGAATATGGAAGTGGAAACGCAGGCGCTACCAACACCTTCCGCGTTCTTGGAAAAAAATGGGGCAGTTTTGTAATGGTGGCGGATATGGTGAAAGGACTGGCCGCGGTAAAACTTGTTTACCTCATCCCCTTTTATATTGATCATGATTTTGCTCGTACCAGTCTCCAGATTGGGTTAGGACTTGCCGCCGTGTTAGGGCATATCTATCCTATCTGGGCAGACTTCAGGGGAGGCAAGGGCGTGGCTACCCTGTTTGGGTTGATAATGGGTATTTCACCCTTGTCTGCTCTTTGCTGTGGTGGTGTTTTCTTACTTGTATTGTTTCTTACCCGGTTCGTATCGCTCAGTTCCATTCTGGCCAGCGCTGCCTTCCCAGTTTTTATACTCGTTATTTTTAATGTCGATAACCATCCCTACAGAATATTTGCGGTGGGCGTGGCCCTGCTGGTTATTCTTACCCACCAGAAAAATATCGGCCGTCTTTTAAAAGGCAGCGAAAGTAAGGTGCCCATCCTAAAACACCGCGACCGGAAAAGACAGCGTCGGCTGAACGCCAAATAAACAGCATTAACCCACCTGCCCTCAACTCAGGCACTCATTCAAATTATTCCTATCAGCACCACACAACCGCGGTATCTGCCTGATTGCTATCGTCAAAGATAATGGACAATGCCCGCCCGTTGCATAGGTAATAAAAACCGTTGCCGGAGGTTGTGTGAATCATTGTTTAGTGTCGTCCGGTAGATTTTCCGGCTGATAATCCAACGCCTTGCAATTGCCATCCAGGGCGGTGAACCGAATTGCCTTTGC
>JBDTVE010000263.1:0-7607 GCA_040007355.1 Bacteroidota bacterium
AGAAATCCTTTTATTACAACGGCCTCATGATAGGCCTAAGCTCCTTCCCTTTCTGCCAATATTTTTTCGGCCATCAACAAATCCATGGGGCGGGTAATCTTGATATTGTTTTCCTCTCCTTCCATTAAATTTATTTTGATGCCTGTTTTTCCCACTACCGATGCTTCATCCGTAAAACAAATATCATACTCCTGTTCAAATGCTTTTACCAATTCTGTAGACAGGAATACCTGGGGCGTCTGGATGATGTGGACCTGGTTCCGATCGATGATCATATTTTGCCCTCCTGTTTCAATTCTCAGAGAATCCACGGACAGGGTGGCGGGTACAGCATTGCCTTTAGCCAGGGCGGCTTCATAGCAACGTTTTATCAGAGCAGGAGTCACCAGGCAGCGTACCCCATCATGTACAAAAACAACGGATTCGTTCTCCACCAGCTTCAACCCGTTTTTTACAGACTGGAACCGCGTTTCGCCCCCGGCCGTTATCCGTATGCGTTGCGGCTCCGGCAGGTTTGCAATGATTGATTGTCCGGTTTCCAGGTGGGTGGCGGGCAATACAAGTACCAGTTGCAAATCATCAAAAGCAGTGAGAAAGGCCGTTAGGGTATGCCATAACACAGGCCTGCCTCGCAATAAAAGAAATTGCTTGGGAACCGTTGTGTTCATTCTCAGGCCGGTACCGCCCGCAACAATCAGGGCATATTTTTTCATATCTGCAAAACCTGCTGGTGAATTGAATTGTATAATTGAAATTTTAACCTGCGTGGTATCGCTGGCTACCCCGGAGCAACCATCAGCCAAGTAGCAGCCTGCATTCCTGCAATAATTTTTCTTTGTTGATTGCAGCGGTACCTACCTCTTCGCACACAAGACCGCCGGCTATATTGGCCACTTCCGCCATCAGTTTTGCATTGGCCGTGCTTGCATACAATAAGGCTGCCACGGCAATTACGGTATCACCGGCACCGGACACATCGGCAATACTGCGCAAATGCGAGGGAATGATGGCCTGCTCATTCTCCCGCTGAAAAAATACGCCTTTTTCAGAAAGCGTGATGAACGACAGCTCGTGGTTGAGTGCTTGCTGCAGCAACAAATGGATATTGTTAAGCGAAGCGATAGTTATTTCATCCACCAGCAGGTTCAACCCATCTTTTACTTCTTTCAGGTTGGGTTTAAACAGCGTAACCCCTTTGTAAGAAAGGAAATTTTTCCTTTTGGGATCAACCGCCGTGATGATGCCATGTTCTCTGCAAAGAGATATGATTTCGGTAATGACTCTTTGTGTAAGAACACCTTTATTGTAGTCTTCAAAAATAATAACAGCGGGTTGCGCTGTTTTTATATATTCCTTTACCCGGGCAATCAAGGCAGTTTCTGTTTCGGCGTCCAGGTCAACGGTAGTTTCCGCATCCAGTCGCATCATTTGCTGGTTTCGGCTGATGATGCGTGTTTTATCGGTGGTCCTGCGCAGGGGACTGTAAATAAGCGTAGACGTATCTATCTCCTTTGCGTTCATCAGCCCGTCCAGCGTGTGGCCGGCCTCGTCTTCACCGATAACCGACAAAATACTGGTCACTGCCCCCAGCGAAGCCAGGTTCAATGCTACATTACCCGCGCCGCCAATTCGCAGTTCACGTTTATCCAGCAATACTACGGGCACCGGGGCCTCGGGCGAAATACGTTCCACATAGCCCCACCAGTACGTATCCAGCATCACATCGCCAATAACACCTACCCTGTAATTGGAAAAACTATTAAAAAGTTTATCAAAATCCATCATGGCTTTTTTTTATCATCCTTTAAACCAAAAAATCAGGTTGATTTTTTATTTCGCACTGCAATATAATACAGGGGAACGCCCAGTAAAACAATTATAAGACCCGGCCAAGTAAATAAAGGTTTGTAGATAATCAACAGTATACAGAATGCGGAGCCAGTTAGGATGTAAAGCGCCGGCAACAAGGGGTATCCAAAGGCTTTATAAGGGCGTTCCGCATCGGGTCTTTTTTTGCGCAGTATAAAGATACCGGCAATGGTCAGTACATAAAAGATAACCACCACAAAAGAGATCATATCCAGCAGTTGGCCATAGCTTCCGCTCAGACATAAAACACCCGCTACAATGCACTGCGACCACAAGGCCCACTGGGGTACCGATTTCCTATTCAGTCGGCCCGCTTTTTTAAAAAACAACCCGTCTTCCGCCATGGTATAATACACGCGGGCGCCGGCCAGCACAAGCCCGTTGATACAGCCAAAAGTGGAAACCATGATCAGCAACGCGATAATGGTTTGGCCTGCATTGCCAAAGATCACTTTTGCGGCTGCAACCGCCAGCCGGTCGTCTTGTGGAAAGGCCACCTGGTTAAGTGGAAGTACATACAGAAACATCAGGTTGGCGGTGATGTAGATAATCGTTACTATCAGGGTGCCCAGGAAAAGACTGAGACCGATATTTCTTTTGGGGTTTTTAATTTCTCCAGCAATAAACGTTACGTTGTTCCAGGCATCGCTGCTAAACACTGAACCGGTCATGGAAGCTGCAATAGCCCCCAGCAGGGTAACGCTCCCGATGGTTTTCCAGGAAGTGGGCTGCAATATACCCGCGCTATCTTTTGCACCCTGATCCTGCAGGGCATGAAAAGCGCCCTGCCAGTTGGCGCTCCAGAAATTTTCCTTCACTACAATAAAACCAAAAATGATGAGGCCAAACAAAGCCAGTAGTTTGGTGGAAGTAAAAACAGTTTGAATGATCTTGCCTCCATTGATGCCCCGGGTATTTACATAAGTGAGAATAACAATAATGGAGATGGCCAACACCTGTGCCGCTGATATCTTCAGGTCAAAAAAACCCAGGTGGAGCACGGTTAGTATATTTTTTTCGCCCAAAGCCGGCACCAGGTAGGCCGTAAACCTTGCAAACGCCACGCCTACCGCGGCAATGGTAGCGGTTTGGATGACAGCAAAAAAGCTCCAGCCATACAGAAATCCCGCCAGGGGATTAATGGCTTCCTTGAGATAAACGTACTGGCCGCCCGCCTTTGGAAACATGCCGCTCAGTTCACCATAGCTAACTGCTGCGGTAATGGTCATAAAACCCGTAATCAGCCACACAACAATCAACCAGCCGGCGCTGCCCACATTACGAGTTATATCTGCGCTAACAATAAAAATACCGGAGCCGATCATGGAGCCGGCTACCACCATGGTTGCATCCAGCAAGCCAAGCGAGGGTTTGAAAGAAGGGTTTTGTTCAGTCATCAGATATAAATGAATACTGAAGATAAGGAAATCCGTAGTCAATTAAAATCGAGTGAGTCGGGTCACCCGTTTGGTGTGCCCAACGGGTAGGGTCACCCTTCACGGATGACCAACGGGTCGGGTCACCCTTCACGGGTGGCCCGACGCGGTGTTTATTTGGCTTTTTTATTATACGATTCGTTGAGACCTTTTATCAGGTCATTGGTGATATTATAGGCTGTGTCCTTGTAAAAAATACCTTCAGGAAAATCGGAGAATATATAAGAATAATTTTTGCTCTTGTTGTATTCCTTGAGATAGGATTCCAAGCGTTCCCTTATTTTCTTTCGCGTATCGTTCATCTGGTCATTGATGTTTTGGTCCAGCTGCTGTTTGCGGGCCTGAAAATTCTGCTGCATCTGCTGGTATTCTCGGTTGGCGGCTTCGGCTTCAGCTTGCGACATATTATTACCTTTTTGCTGCCATTCCGCAATTTTTTTCTGATATGATTTCTCCAGGGAAGCCAGTTCGTTGTTCATAGACTCCTCTTTTGCCTTTAGTGTATTCAGCGCATCCTTGAAATATTGGTAATTATTCTGCAATGAGTCCAGCTCAAAATAAGCAATTCTAAAATCACTGTTGCCGCTGGCGGCGGGGATGGAGGACATTGCCGGGGCTCTTTTCACCGTATCCGTATCCTTTATATGCAGGAAAAGCAAAACTCCGGAAAGCCCCACTGCTATAATACTTAATATTAAGGAAAGTTGTTTCATGAACTTGTAATTTAAGGCAAGTTAGATTCTTTGAAAAAAAGAAAAGTGTTAAAAAAGAGTTCCCATGAAGACAGCTACAAAAAAAAGCAGGAAGGTTGTTTTACCTTCCTACTCCTGTATTTTATTGAGTTGAACAAACAGTCGCCGGCTTATTCCTCATCGTCAAAATTCATGGCTTCCTTGGTGGTCTGCAGCAATTCATATTCTTCCTTGCTTCCTACTATCATGTTTTCAAACTCACGCAAACCTGTTCCCGCTGGTATGGGGTGACCGGTAATTACATTCTCCTTCAACCCCAGCATTTCATCTGTCTTACCCTGGATGGCCGCAGAACTCAATACCTTGGTAGTTTCCTGGAATGATGCAGCCGATATCCAGCTTTGGGTACCCAGGGATGCCTTGGTAATACCCAGCAACAACGGTTGTGAAGTGGCGGGCTTTGCATCACGGTATTCAACCAGCTTTTTATCGGCTCTGCGAAGAATGGAATTTTCTTCCCGCACTTCACGGAGCGTTGTTATCTGGCCGGCTTTCAGTTTGCTGCTGTCGCCCGCTTCCGTCACTACTTTTTTATCGAACGTAAAGTCGTTTTCTTCCAGGAATTCCAGTTTGTCAACGGTATCTTCTTCCAGGAAACGCGTATCACCCGGGTCAACAATTTCAAGCTTCTTCATCATCTGCCGTACGATCACTTCAATATGCTTGTCGTTGATCTTTACACCCTGCAAGCGGTATACTTCCTGTATTTCATTCACCACATATTCCTGCACGGCAAACGGTCCTTTAATAGCCAGGATATCGCCCGGCGCGGTTTGTCCATCGCTCAGGGAAGTACCTGCTTTTACAAAGTCGCCGTCCTGGGCAAGAATCTGGCGTGTCAATGGTACCAGGTATTTTTTTACAACGCCGTCTTTTGCCTCAATTACAATTTCACGGTTACCGCGTTTGATGGCGCCAAAGGCAATTACACCGTCAATTTCTGAAACAATGGCGGGGTTGGCGGGATTACGAGCTTCAAACAATTCCGTAACACGCGGAAGACCACCGGTGATATCTCTTAGTTTACCCAGCACACGGGGAATCTTCACAATTACCTGTCCGGCTTTTACATCATCACCGCCGTCCATTACGATATGGCTTCCTACCGGCAGGTTATATGATTTTATTTCCTTGCCTTCTACTAGTATGGAAGGAATCTTGGTTTTGTCTTTGCTTTCAATAACCACTTTTTCACGGTGACCGGTTTGTTCATCGGCTTCTTCGCGATAGGTAATACCTTCCAGCACGTGTTCAAATTTAATAACGCCGGTTATTTCAGCTACTACCACGTTGTTATAGGGATCCCACGTACACACAATCTCGCCTTTGGTTACTTTCTGACCGTCTTTAACAGCCAGGGTAGCACCATAAGGAACGTTATTGGTAATCAGCAGGCGATCATTTTTAACATCCATGATCCTTACTTCACCGGTACGGCCAATAACCACCTGTACTTTATTTCCATCGTTATTCTCGGTTGTTACCGAACGCAATCCATCAAACTGTATGGTGCCATCAAACTTGGCAAACAGGGAAGATTCTACTGAAGCAGAACCTGCCACACCACCCACATGGAAGGTACGTAAGGTTAACTGCGTACCTGGTTCACCAATTGACTGTGCTGCAATAATACCCACCGCATCGCCGCGTTGCGCGGTATAACCGGTGGCAAGGTTTTTACCATAACAGCGTACGCACACACCGCGCTTACTTTCACAGGTTAGAACGGAACGTATTTCAATGGTTTCAACACCTGCTTCTTCAATTGCTTTGCCTATCTGGTCGGTGATCTGTTCACCGGCATTAATCAGTAAGGCATCGGTTAAAGGATGGTATACATTGTGCAGCGAGGTGCGACCCACGATCCTGTCTACCAGCGGTTCAACAATATCCTCGTTGTCTTTTAATGCTGTTGTTGCAATACCACGCAGGGTGCCGCAGTCTTCTTCTGTAATTACAACGTCCTGTGCCACGTCAACCAAACGGCGGGTCAGGTAACCGGCATCGGCCGTTTTCAGCGCTGTATCGGCCAGCCCTTTACGGGCACCGTGGGTAGAGATAAAGTAATCCAGTACATTCAGCCCACCTTTAAAATTAGACAGAATGGGGTTCTCAATGATCTCACTGCCGGTGCTGCCGCTTTTTCTCGGCTTGGCCATAAGACCCCTGATACCGGCAAGCTGTTTAATTTGTTGTTTGGATCCGCGGGCGCCGCTGTCGAGCATCATATAAACAGAATTGAAACCCTGTTTATCGTTGGCCAGTTCGCGTATGAGCGTCTCCGTGATGCGCGTGTCTACGCGGCTCCAGATATCTACAATCTGGTTATAACGTTCATTGTTGGTAATAAGACCCATATTATAGTTTTCCCACACTTCATCCACCTCTACTTTTGCGTTGTCCAGCAATTGTTCCTTCATATCGGGAATTATCAGGTCGTTTACACTGAACGACAGCCCACCCTGAAACGCGGTGCGGAAACCTATCTGTTTGATATCATCCAGAAATTTAGCCGTTTTGGGCACATTGGTAATATGTGTGATATCGCCGATGATCTCGCGCAATGATTTTTTGGTGAGCAGGGCATTTACAAAACCCACTTCTTTGGGAACCGCCTGGTTGAAAATAACACGGCCTACCGTGGTTTCAATCAGTTTTTTCTTCAATTCACCATTCTCGCGCACATTGGTTTTTACTCTTATCCAGGCATGCAGGTCAACGCGGTTTTCATTGTGTGCAATGATAACCTCGTCGGCGCTGTAAAAGGTCATGCCTTCCCCACGCACTATTTCACTATCGGTAGATTTCTTACCCTTGGTGATATAATACAGCCCCAATACCATGTCCTGTGAAGGCAGGGTAATGGGCGTACCATTCTGCGGGTTTAAAATATTGTGAGACGACAACATCAGCAACTGTGCTTCCAGCACGGCGGCATTGCTCAGTGGCACGTGTACTGCCATCTGGTCACCGTCAAAGTCGGCGTTGAACGCAGAACACACCAACGGGTGCAGCTGTATAGCCTTTCCTTCAACCAATTTTGGTTGAAACGCCTGAATAGACAAGCGGTGCAAGGTAGGGGCGCGGTTTAACATAACCGGGTGCCCTTTCAGTATATTTTCAAGGATATCCCAGACAATGGCTTCCTTTTTATCAACCAGTTTCCGGGCGCTTTTTACGGTTTTTACGATACCTCTTTCAATCAGTTTGCGGATGATAAATGGTTTAAACAGTTCCGCTGCCATATCTTTTGGCAAACCGCATTCATGCAGTTTCAGTTCCGGCCCTACCACGATAACGGAACGGCCGGAATAGTCGACACGTTTACCCAGCAGGTTCTGACGGAAACGTCCCTGTTTTCCTTTTAGCACATCGCTCAATGATTTCAAAGCACGGCCGCCTTCTGCTTTTACCGCGTTTGATTTCCTGGAATTGTCAAACAAACTATCAATCGCTTCCTGCAACATACGTTTTTCATTACGTAAGATTACTTCGGGCGCTTTAATTTCCAGCAAACGTTTTAAACGGTTGTTGCGGATGATTACGCGAC
>JBDTVE010000264.1:0-14078 GCA_040007355.1 Bacteroidota bacterium
AGAGGCCTCGTTTTCCGTGAGCTATATTCTGCTATTGAATAAAGGAAAGGCTGAAGGATTCACTACTGCTCAATCACCTCCTCAGCGGAAAACGCAGCCTCGAAAGGCTCACGAAGCCCGGCCGGCTTTGATGCCGGCGCTTTAAAAGAATTGCTGGAATTGCCGCGGAAGCAGATCCCTCCAAAGGTCGGGATGACAAAGATTAGTTACAAATGACCGGATCAAACCGGTAAGTGTAATTACTATAAACCAGTTAGCACTTCACCTTCCAAATCATAATCGTAGGCTTTGGTAATTTTTGCCTGTACAAAATCACCGACGGGCAAGGTGGTTTTACCGGATAATACCACTTCATTGTCTACTTCCACGCTGTCAAATTCCGTTCGGCCAAGATATCGGCCAGCTTCTTTTTTGTCTATCAGTACTTTAAATATCTTACCTACTTTCTCCTGGTTTTTTTCAAAAGAAATATCCTGCTGCACTTCCATTATCTCCTGCGCCCTTTTTTCCTTTTCTTCCGTGGGTATATTATCGGGAAGACTAAATGCCCCGGTATTCTCCTCGTGTGAGTATTGAAAGATGCCTACCCGGTCGAAACGCTGTTCGCGCAAGAATTGTTTCACCTCCTCCACATCATCATCAGTTTCACCGGGAAAACCTGCAATCAGCGTGGTGCGTAAACAGATACCGGGTACTTTATCCCGAATGGCCGCCAGCAGGTCTTCCATTTCAGATCGGGTGATGTTCCTGCGCATGGCCGTAAGCATTTTATCACTGGCGTGCTGTAGCGGGATATCCAGGTAATTACAGATGTTTTCATGATCACGCATCGCGTCTAGTATTTCAAGCGGAAATTTTGAAGGATACGCGTAATGGAGCCGGATCCATTCCAGGCCTTTAATATCGGCCAGGCGATGCAACAGCTCGCCCAGCATTCTTTTTTTATAGATATCAAGACCGTAATAGGTCAGCTCCTGCGCAATTAGCATAATTTCTTTTACGCCTTTACTCACCAGCCCCTCAGCTTCACTTACCAATGCTTCCACTGGTTTGCTGGTATGTACGCCGCGCATTAGAGGAATGGCGCAAAAAGAACAGGTGCGGTTGCAGCCTTCGGATATCTTCAAATACGCATAGTGCTTTGGGGTAGCCAGCAAACGCTCGCCCAGCAGTTCTGTTTTATAGTCTGCGTCAAACTGTTTCAGCATCAGAGGGAGCTCCATAGTTCCAAACCAGGCATCCACATCAGGTATTTCCTGCTGTAATTCATCGCGGTAACGTTGGCTCAGACAACCGGTCACGTAGACCTTGTCCAGCCGGCCCCGTCGCTTAAGCTCCAATTGGTCAAGAATAGTGTTGATGCTCTCTTCCTTTGCCTTATCAATAAACCCACAAGTATTTACAACCACTATATTATGATCGAATTTTTTATTTTCATGCACTACGTTAATATCATTGGCAAGCAACTGGCCGCTCAACACCTCGCTGTCTACCATATTCTTACTGCAGCCCAGGGTAATAATATTAACCTTATCTTTCTTTAATGTCCTTGTTTTCATGCGCGGCAAAGATAACCAGAAACAGCCAGGTTAAAAACCCGGGCGGGGGCATTGAGAGGACGAGGGATATTTTTAACAAACCCGGACAGCGCAACAAAAAAGAGGCCTGGGGCCTCCGAAAACGATAAAATTTATCTGGTTATTGCAAAACCTCAGCGCGGTGGATAAACACCGGTGGATCCGGTTAGCAGGTCTTAATGTTCATTTTGTTTCATCGGCCGGAGGGGTACCCGAGAACGCTTTTTCTATTGAATGCATCAGCCCCGAAATCGGTCCGTCCATTTTATTGGTATGGTCATCCAGTGTATCATCATCTAGTAGGGCGCCCAGTTGAAGTGCGGCCGGCAAATAATGCAGTATATTATTCCGCTGGTCCTTCATATAGGTAATAACATCGTCAGGCGTAGCGGTTTTAACACCACCCGCATTTGATTTAATTATATCGGATGCTTCCTTACCCGCTAATTCAATCTCGGCATCCACGGTTGCCGGGCTTGACACACTATAAGTCGTTATGCGCGATACCAAGACTTCTTTACTTTCACCAAAGAGCAAATCTCCCCAAGTTGTGGATATATTTCCCTCTAAAACCTGGCTGGCACCCTCGTGCGTGCGCGTTATTTTATACATGCCGGTCAGCACCGCAGCAATAACAGCTTGTTGAAGTTTGCTGGCATTGGTGGTATTAGCAGCGGATTTGTCTACTTCCTGTGTATTCGGATTTACCTTTTGTAATGGTTTGCTGTTAATAGCCTGCTGGAGCAGTTCGGTTATATTATTAGCCATAGTAGATTGTTTTACTATAGAGGTTAAATTCTATGCCACAATCGGGGAAGTGGCCGGCAAACAGGTCGGCCTGTTCCCTGGTTAACCCGCCGGGTATTTTGCATACACCTGTAACCAGCCAATGTATTTGTAAGGCAATATTAGTACGGTACAGTACAGTAGGCTTGAGGTCATGCTGTTTTTAACGATACTGTCTGCTGTCATCACAGGTCTGGAGATAGTCACCAACCGTTTTAACAACCTAACTCCCTCAAATACCCGGGGTGAATGTCTTCAACATGCGTAAGAGCAGGGATAAAAAATGAATGTTTTATTGTTTTTCTGTTGCAATCGCGATATTTTATTCAGTGAAAACAAAGTTTTGTTTGGAAATCAGGTAAAAATCTGCGCTTAACAAATTTTGATTTAACTATAACGCTATATTTAGCTACATTTATTCTTTTAATAACCTTTATAAGAAATAAGATTGCTACATGGGACAATTGAACATTAAAAAACAACCCAAACAATACGATGTAGTTATTGTTGGTTCGGGTGCAGGTGGTGGTATGGCATCTTACATACTTTCCAAAGCCGGTTTAAAAGTTTGCATCATTGAGGCCGGCCCAATGTACGACCCTGCTAAAAACGTAACCCAATTGAAAGGGCCCTGGGAAAGCCCCCGTCGTGGCGCGAGTACAAAATTCCGCCCTTTTGGCGACTTTGATGCCTGCTACCACGGTTGGGATATTGACGGGGAGCCGTATACACATGCCGCTGGAACCCAGTGGGACTGGTGGCGGGCCCGGATGCTGGGTGGAAGAACCAACCACTGGGGACGCATCTCGCTCCGCTTTGGCCCCAAAGATTTTAAAAGAAGAAGCATCGATGGCCTGGGTGACGACTGGCCAATCGGTTACGAAGACATAAAACCTTTTTACGACCGGGTGGATCAGTTAATTGGTGTTTTTGGCACCAATGAAGGACTTGAAAACGACCCCGATGGTTATTTTCTGCCGCCGCCCAAACCACGTCTGCATGAAATAATGATTAAAAACGGGGCCACCAAAGCGGGCGTAAAAGTTATTCCGGCGCGCCTGTCCATTTTAACCAAGCCATTGCCCGATAACCACGATCGCAAAGGATGTTTTTTCTGTGCGCAGTGTAGCCGGGGTTGCCAGGTGTATGCAGACTTTTCCTCTTCTTCCGTATTGATAAAACCAGCCATCGCCACGGGTAACACAGATGTTATACCAAATGCCATGGCAAGGGAAGTGCTTACCAACAAAGAAGGGCTTGCCACAGGTATATCCTATATCAATAAAGACGATCTGCAGGAATACCAGGTAATGGGAAAAGTAGTGGTGCTGGCTGCCAGCGCCTGCGAAACTTCCCGGCTGATGCTGAATTCAAAATCACAAAGACATCCGAACGGTTTATCCAACAGCAGCAATGTGGTAGGGAAATACCTGCATGATTCTACCGGTGCCGGCATGAGCGGTTATCTTCCCAATCTTTTTGGCCGTAAGCGGTATAATGAAGACGGAGTAGGCGGTATGCACGTGTATTCGCCGTGGTGGCTCGATAATAAAAAGCTGGATTTTCCGCGTGGCTATCATATTGAATATGGCGGTGGCATGGGTATGCCTTCCTATGGAATTGGCATGGGCACCGAACGTATGAACGGCAAATACGCCGTAAATGGAAAAAAGAAAGAAGCTGGTGGTTATGGCGCTTCGCTGAAAGAAGACATCCGCTTTTTCTATGGCGCCGGCATCGGAATGGCCGGCCGCGGAGAAGCCATGGCACTTGAAAGCAATTATTGCGAAATTGATCCCAGTGTAGTAGACAAGTTTGGTATTCCCGTACTGCGGTTTAATGTTAAATACAGCAGCTACGAAATAAACCAGGCCAAACACATGAATGAAACCTTCCGTGAGATCATGCATCAAATGGGCGCGGTTATTACCTCGGGCGATAACGCCACCGCAGAAAATAACTATGGACTGCAGGCTCCGGGCAAGATCATTCATGAAGCGGGTACAGCCCGGATGGGCAATGATCCTAAAAAATCGGCCCTGAATAAATGGAGCCAGGCGAACGATTGCAAAAACCTGTTTGTGGTGGATGGGGCACAATTTGTAAGCCAGGCCGATAAAAATATCACCTGGACCATTCTTGCACTCAGCATGCGGGCCTCTGAACACATTATTGACGAACTGAAAAAGAATAATATTTAAGAAGGGTGCTTATAACTTCTTTGCGGCTACCGGTCACCGGCAACCGCAACTGGAATCAACTTTTTTATAACAACCATAAGACCCAGGTCTTAGATTTGGGGATCAAAATAAGTTTATTATGGACAGAAGAAAATCCATCAAAGCCCTCATCATGGGCACGGTTTCTACCAGTGTGCTGCTAGAGGCCTGTAATAACAATAAAACTACCTTGGCACCCAAGCCCGAAGCCGGTGGCAATATGGGGCTTAATTACGACCGTACTCCGGAAGAACTGGCGGCATATAAAAAATTGGTAGCCGATAAGTTCTTTACCGACGATGAACTGGCAACTATTACCGTACTGGCCGATATCATCATGCCCAAGGATGGGGTAAGCGGCAACGCCTCCGAAGCGGAAGTGCCGGCTTTTATTGAATTTATTGTAAAAGATATGCCCCAGCACCAAACCCCCATGCGGGGCGGTTTACGCTGGCTCGACGTGCAATGCATGAAAAGATATGATAAAGGATTTAAGGACTGTTCACAACAGCAGCAGATAGAGATGGTTGATCTGATTGCCTATCCAGACCGGGTCAAAAACAAACCCGAATTTACCCAGGGCGTGGCATTCTTTAGCAAGATGCGCGATCTGACTGTAACCGGTTTCTACACCACTAAAATGGGCGTTAAAGATCTGGGTTATTTGGGCAATACCCCCAATCAATGGAATGGCGTGCCCGACGATGTATTAAATCAATACAGCCTGGCCTATACAGACAAGGAATTAAAAGAATGCGTGAGTTTTAGCAAGGCATAGAATGCATAGAACAATCTGTCAAAATAAAGACCGGGTATTGCCCGGTTTTTTTATTGGGAGGTTGCAAAACTTTTGCGGAACTGGCTTACCGCCATTGGATCGCCGGTGCATAAAAAAGCCCCGCTAACTGCGGGGTGCTGTCAACAGGTTTTATGGTTAATACGGTAATTTATTGCCATCATGGTTCAGCGCCATATTATGCTGGCTTACCATGTCGTTCATGATGTTCACGGTTTCATTCAGGTAGAGGTCGTTGCGCAGGCTTTTCAACCATAATTTAAAACGGTCGTCTTTATCCTTATCATTCGCATATTTAACGGTGTCTGCGGCAAGCGCGGCAATGGTTAATTCTTTGGGCAATTTGTTGAGTGCATCCAGCTGTTTGTTGGTGGCGTTTATCTTTTTCTTTTCCTCGCGGTATTTGTCAATGTTCAGAGAATATACCTTGGCATTTTCTTTGGCCGCCAGCCATTCGGTATTTGTCTTGATCAGGTTAAACGCGGGGTTTATGTTTACTCTTGCCTGGCTGGAGGAGCGTATATTGGCCGCATCAAAACTATATTTCCAGGGTGTGTAATCCGCTTTTTGAATTTCGTCCCATGGCAATGCATCCGGGTCATCTTTTTCACGAAGCTTGTAATGCTCATAGAAATCAGGTAGTACAATATCAGATGCCACGCCTTTCAGCTGGGTAGAGCCACCGTTAATACGATAAAATTTCTGCAGGGTGAGTTTAATGGTGCCCAGGTCGCTGTTGGCTGTCATAAAACCCTGCGTTTTGTCCAACCCTATATTGCGCTGTACCGTTCCCTTGCCATAGGTGGTGGTGCTGCCAATGATAAGTCCGCGTTTATAATCCTGGATGGCTGCTGCAAAAATTTCAGAAGCGGATGCACTGAACTCGTTTACCATTACGGCCAGCGGGCCATCGTATAAAACGGTTTTGTCGCGGTCCTTTAATACACTTGGTTTGCCATCCCGGTCTCTTACCTGTACCACCGGTCCTTCATCCACAAAAAGCCCCACCATCTTTACCACATCGTATAGTGAACCGCCGCCATTATTGCGCAGGTCAAGGATAATGCCGTCTACTTTTTCTTCTTTTAAACGGATAATTTCTTTTGCCACATCATCGGCGCAGCGACGGCCTTTTGGGTCATCAAAATCGGCATAAAACTCCGGCAGGAAGATAAAACCTATTTTGGCTTTTCCATTGGAGACAATGGAACTCCGGGCAAAGGTTTCGTCCTGTACTATTTCGTCGCGTATGATCTTTACAATTTTAACTGATCCATCGGATTTTTTTAAGGTCAGTCTAACTTCCGTGCCCTTTTTTCCGCGGATGATCTTTACGGCATCCTGTACAAAATAACCGGTCAGGTCTACAGGTTCTTCTTCTGCCTGGCCAACTTTCATGATCACATCGCCCACGGTTATTTCACCGCTTTTCCAGGCAGGGCTGCCGGTAATTACACTGTTTATTTTAATATTGTTGTCATCGCTGATGAGCGAAGCGCCGATGCCATAAAATTTACCGCTCATTTCTTCATCAAAAGATCTTTTTTCGAGGGGCGGAAAATAATCGGTATGCGGGTCCATCGTTTGTGTGATGGTCTCCACATACTTGTTAAAGAGATCATTCTCTGTATATTTTATTTTGTAATTGGCGAAGATGCGGTTCCAGATTTTTAACACATGAGCCCGGGCCTCTTTCTCCAGTTCTTCATTTGATTTTATAACCGTACCGGCTTTGTTTTTATTTTTTTCCTGCGCGTCCTGGTCGCTTACATATTTTTCCAGGGTCATATATTTGAGACGCTGCCGCCATACATTTTTCCGGTCGGCTTCCGTGGCGGGGAAATCGCGTTTATCCGGGTCTGATATAAAGGTTTCGTCCTTTGTAAAATCAAAAGGCTGGGTAAGAATGTCTCTGCATATCTTTTCCGCCTCGGGTAAGCGCTTCTGGAAAAGGATGGACAAGGCAGGCACAAAACTCACCTGGCCACCCTGTATTTCATCGTCCAGCTTTGTTTCAAACCTTTTCAATTCGGTAATGTCCGCCTGGAGAAAAATATCTTTGTCAACATCCACCTGGGGAATATATTTCTTAAATACTTCCTGTGAGAATTTATCGTTGATGGCTTTTGGGCTGTAATGGATTTCCGTAAGCATTTCGCCCACATTGTGAAGGATTTTTTCATAGCGGCCGGGGGGATTATCATTTCCCGTTCCAAGACTGCGAAAAGCAATAAAAATACCTGCCACCAATACGGTAAGCAGTACCGGCAAACTTCTTCTACTAAACATAAATTGGATAATTTTTTGCATTGACTCAAAAATAACGATAAAAGAGCTGGGATGTTGCCTCACAGGGGCATAATTAACAGGCACTTGACCATTAAATTACATGAGTGGAAGGCGTTGTTAAAATAATTAACCCGGAACAAATGCTGTTCCGGGTTTAGATGGGTAACTGATGGGTTTCGAACCCACGACCCTCAGAACCACAATCTGATGCTCTAACCAACTGAGCTACAGCTACCGTTTGGGCTGCAAAAATAATGGAATTTGTGCTTCTTCCAAAAACATTTAGACTTCAATTAGCGTTTCTTTGCAGCTTCTAAAACGTGCAATATGAACGGATGGTTTTTTCTTTTACCGCTGGTGGCAGCTGTCCTTGGATGGGTATTTGTTTCACTGGCGTTAAGGCTGCTTTTTCACCCAGTTCAACCTAAAAAATGGTTGGGATATAGCATCCGTGGCTTCGTGCCTGCCCGGCAACAAATATTTGCCAAAGAAGCTGGCCGCCTGGCGGCATCGTTTTTCTCAATAGATGAAATAGTGGAAAAAATTACCCAGCCTGCGAATGTAAAAAAAATCTTGCCCCAGGCAGAAGCGCATATTGATGATTTCTTACGTTTAAAATTAGTGAAATCTATGCCGGTAGTGGGCATGTTTGTGGGCGATAAAACCATTAACAACCTCAAGACACTTTTTATGGCGGAACTGGAGTTGCTTTTCCCGGAAATAATGAAGACTTATATGAACCAGTTGCGAGAAGATGTTGATATTGAAAAAATAGTGACCGGTAAAATAGCCAGCTGCCCGCCTGCCATCATAGAAACGGCTCTTTTAAAATTGTTTAAAAAAGAGCTGATAATTATCAAATGGGCTGGTGCCCTGTTTGGATTTATGATCGGCTTTGTACAATACATATTACTCCTGTTTCTGCTATGTTAAGACAGCTCATACGCTCAGATTGCCGTTCATCACACTTTAGAGACTTATTTATATCCTGCGCAGGGAAAGATACAATTGGGCGTCTAAACAGACTGAATAGTGGTTTTTATTTTGTATAGTGTCATATATAAAATAGCCTATGCCTAATTTAACTGTTAATCAATCACAAACAAATACAATCATTGCAAATTATTTTAACTCTTAACAATTCATGAGAAATTTACTGGCTTTTGTTTTTTTTGCGGGTTTGGTGTTTTCAGCAACGGCCCAAATGCCCGGCGGTGGCAGGGGACGCATGGGAGGCATGGGAGGCATGGGAGGTGCGAACGCTACAATTGGACATTTTTATGGAAGATTGGTTGATTCCAAAACCAATAAAGGCGTTGATGCCGCTTCTGTACAACTTTTCATGAGCAAATTTGATACAACTGCCAAAAGCATGAAAGACACCCTGGCAGGAGGGATGCTTACCCACCCCAACGGTGAATTCAGCCTGGAAAACCTGCCTGTATTCGGTAACTATACGCTTAAATTTTCGGCCATCGGGTACGCCTCTATCAGCCAGAAAGTGGCTTTTACGTTAAGACCACCCCAGCCGGATGCGCAAGGCAATACGGATATGAGCCAGGCCATGGCAGGTGTAGACAAAGACCTCGGCAATATAAAAATGCAGGCTGATGCCAAAATGCTGGAAAATGTAACCGTTACCGCTAGCAAGCCTTTGTTTCAGATGGGGGTTGACAGGAAAATTTTCAATGTAGACAAAAGCCTGGTCAGCGTAGGACAGAGCGCGCAGGAACTCATGAGAAATATTCCTTCGCTGAATGTTGATATAGATGGAAATGTTACACTGCGCAATGCGGCGCCTACCATATTTGTAGATGGACGGCCCACCACACTTACGCTTGACCAGATACCTGCAGACGCCATCGAAAGCGTGGAAATCATTACCAATCCCTCTGCCAAATTTGATGCTTCGGGCGGCACGGCCGGTATCCTCAATATTGTATTAAAGAAAAACCGGAAAGCAGGCTATAACGGAAGCTTGCGGGCAGGTATCGACACCCGCGGTAAGTTCAATGGCGGCGGGGATATCAATATCCGGCAGCGTAAGGTGAATATCTTTGCCAGTGTCAATTATAACGAGCGTAAATCTATCTCCAATAGCAATATCTTCAGCCAGAACCTTACATTTCCCGAAACAGATGTCAAACAGGTTTCAAGAACTGTATCCAACGGCAGTTTTGCCTTTGGAAGACTGGGGCTCGACTATTTGATGGACAACCGGAATACCATTACCATTACGGGTGTAATTGTAAGGGGCAATTTTAAAAACGATGACGAACTAAATTTTGACTCCCTGGGCAATTCGTCTCTTTTTACAAGGGGTAGCCAGCTTACCAACTCCGCGTTCCAGTTCAGGAATATCGGCGGTTCGCTCAGCTATAAACACAATTTTGCAAAAGCAGGTAAAGAGCTGACATCCGATATTAACTTTAACCAAAGCACTAACAACAACAACGGGCAGTACAATATTCAGCTATATGAACCAGACAATACAGTAAAAGGCAATCCTTCTTTAAGAAATACCACCGGCGAAGGACAAAACAAATTTTTTACCGCCCAGGTAGATTACAGCAACCCCATTTCAGATAAATCTAAAATTGAAATGGGCGCGCGGGCAGCTATACGCAACAATACCAGCCTGAGCAACAACTTTATTTATGTAGACAGCCTGGGACAGTACCTATACAATGCTTCTTTGAGCAGTAATTATAAATTTACCGACCGCGTATATGCCGCGTACACCGCGTATTCGGGAAAAATAAAAACATTGAGCTACCAGCTTGGGCTGCGGGCTGAGAGTTCTGACTATGCCGGTACCAAGTTTGGCACAAAGGATTCCGTTTTTAAAACAAGCTATCCGATTAGTCTTTTTCCCAGTGTGTTTTTAACCAAGGAGCTGGCGAATAAACAGGATTTGCAGGTTAACTATTCCAGGAGGATCAACCGGCCCAACTTTTTCCAGTTGATTCCCTATAAAGACATCACCAATCCTCAATACCCAACCGTTGGAAACCCTGGTTTGAAACCGGAGTTTACCAATTCGTTTGAAATGAGCTACCAGAAAACGTTTCCCAATAACTTCAGCCTGCTGGCCTCGCTCTATTTTAAATATACAACGGACCTGATTACACGCTATCAGTTTAAGGACATCATATCCGATAAGGCACCGGACAGCGCCACCTTTACCTCTTACCAGAATGCCAACAGCAGCACCTCCTATGGACTGGAACTGACGGGCCGCACGCCGGTTGCCAAATGGTGGGATATGACAACCAATATAAATTTCTACAATGCTAAAATAAATGCTACCAATATTACCAATGCCGGTGGTACTTCACAGCGTCTAAGTTATTTTGCCAAGTGGAACAATAATTTCAAGTTGCCTGCCAGTTTCAGTATACAGCTCTCAGGTGATTACCAGAGTAAGTCTGTGCTGCCACAAAGCAGTGGCGGTGGAAGAGGCGGTGGTGGTGGCGGCGGGTATGGTGGTGGGCCGCAGCCTTCGGCCCAGGGATATGTAAATGCCAACTATGGTTTTGACCTGGCCATCCGCAAGGATTTTCTTAAAACCAAAACGGCTTCCGTCATCCTGAGTGTAAATGATATCCTGAAGACTAGAAAATACAGTTATTATTCTTATTCCACGATTGTTACGCAGGATTATGATAGGATCAGGGATCAGCAAATATTCCGGCTTAATTTCAACTACCGTTTTGGTAAGCTGGATATTTCCTTGTTTAAACGCAAGAATAACCGGGCCGGTATGGAAGGCATACAGGATGCACAGCAACAACAACAACAATAAAAATGATACTTTCGCAGGGATCAATTCCGCGGATAAAAAAATGGCCTCGTCTCGGGGCCATTTTTTTTGATATCGTAAAATGTATATTTTATCAGCGCAGCAGGTAGTCTTTAAAGCGCTGGTAGTCAGTACTCATTTTTTCTGCCTGTTTTTTATTGTTCAGGATGGTGGCTACCGATGCGGGAACCGGCACCTGTTCTTCAATAACGGGCTCCACAACATCGTAGAATTTAACCGGGTGCGCGGTTTCCAAAAACATACCGGTGCCGGGGTGCTCCTGCAAATATCGTTGTAAGGCTAAAAACGCAACCGAACCGTGAGGATCCATCAGGTAATGATATTCCCTGTATACTTTTTGCAGCGCCGACTTTGTTTCATCGTCGCCGATGCTATAACTGCTAAAGATTTTTTTCAGGTCGCCCAGTTGCTGGTGAAACAATTCCAGGATGCGCACAAAATTGCTGGGGTTTCCCACATCCATCGCATTGGAGATGGTGGCGATTGCTTTCCTGGGCTGATATTTTTCGGTTTGAAGGAATTCAGGTACCGTATTGTTGGCATTGCAGGCGGCAATAAAATGGCGCACGGGCAAACCACGGATATAGGCCAGTATACCGGCGCAGATATTGCCAAAATTACCACTGGGTACGGCTATAACCGGGGGTTCTTTTTTATTGGCCCATTGTTTCCAGGCAAAGAAATAATAAAACTGTTGTGGAAGCCAGCGGGCCACGTTGATGGAGTTGGCGGAGGTGAGAAATAATTTTTTATTGATAGCAGTATCTGTAAACACCTGCTTTACCAATTGCTGGCAGTCATCAAATGTACCGTCTATCTCAATGGCGCGGATATTGCCGCCCAGGGTGGTGAGCTGTTTTTCCTGTACGGAACTCACTTTGCCGGAAGGGTATAAGATAATCACCTCCACGCCGTCAACATTATAAAAGCCATTGGCTACCGCACCACCGGTATCGCCGGAAGTAGCTACCAGCACAGTCACTTTTTTGTTCTTGTCTTTTACAAAATAACCCAGACAACGGCTCATAAACCGCGCACCGATATCCTTAAACGCCAGGGTAGGGCCATGGTACAATTCCAGGGAAGATATATTTTCGGTTACGGGTATCAGTGGTATATCAAAGCTGACCGTTTCAGCTACAATGCGCCGCAGTTCTTCTGCAGGAATGGTGTTACCGACATAGGGCCGGATAACCTGAAAGGCAATGTCTTCGTTGCTGTACTGTTCTATATTATCAATCAGTTCCCTGCTTACGGACGGTATGCTTTCGGGGAAGTACAGGCCTTTATCGGGTGCCTGCCCGTTAATGGTTGCTTCCCTGAAATCCACAATAGGCGATTGTTTGTTCAGACTGTAATAATTCATTGTTTGGTTCTTAGTTCTTAATTCCGATTTTCATCTATTCCTCCTGTTAAGCCAATTGCGGCCAATAATTTTTTGCCTGTTATTATGCTGTTCCTGGTTCTTGTTCTGATCTGAGCCCAACCCACAACGGATCAGAAGGTTAAAAACTGCTTATGATCCACTAATTTTAAAATGACGCGGTAGCTCAATTGAATTGAGCACTTGACTGCGGATCAAGCGGTTTCAGGTTTGAATTCTGACAGAGTCATTGATTTTCAATTTGCTACAAACGATTGGACTGGTAAAGCAAATCAATCTCTTTTGATTTTATCATCATTTAGGGATAATTTTTTAAGAAATTGATTGTCTACTGATGCTTCATAATTTTTCCATTTTTGAGATTTGCAAACAATTTGCAAACAAAGGTGATTTGCAAAACGATTTGTCGCCTTTGCAATCTATGCAGGAAAGTATAAGAACTTGTTTCGGGTAAAGATATACATCTGCCTAATCAATTTTACAGGAAATTTATAAACAAAAGTCTGTAAGTTTTCTGAGCGCCCTTATTGGTTATATTCATGTATGATACACAAGTAAAGGTAAAACCGTAAACACCGGGAATTATTCCCGAAAATGATATGCTGTTGTTAGTTTTTAATCATTCTTATTTCTCCTTTATTGTTTGTAACCTCAACACTTACCATGCTTTCATCTAAAACAATGAATGCTCCTGATTGTGATAGATAAGATTGCCCGATATAAAATTCTTCTTTTCTTTTTTTGCCATTCTTTAAATTATAAATGCAATATTTATCATTTGGTGTTAATGGAATAATTTTCTGCTTATCCTTACTACGGAATATTTTTACCGGCCCATTATTTTGTGATGCAGCCAGTAAATAATTGCTATTGGCCCCGCTGCATTTTATCAATGCCTTCCCATTGCCCGGAATAAAAAGGCCGCTCTGTAAAATTGATTGGGGAGAGAAATTTCCCCTGCCATCACCCAGTATTACCAGGCCATTCATTGCATCGTATCTGCCGTTGCCTGTTTCTGTTCCATAGTCGTTGCCGTTGATGGCAACATCTATATTACCATCTTTATTAAAATCATCTACTACCATTGCATACAGTGGCGCTGTCTGCGCTATCATTGGTAATGCATGTAATTTGAATTTACCATTGCCCAAATTTTCTAAATAACTGCTTTCAAAATTATTTGCCTGTAGCTTTATTGCATCTT
>JBDTVE010000265.1:0-9620 GCA_040007355.1 Bacteroidota bacterium
AGGATCCTTCTTATATACAACAAATGATGCTGGGCGGTATCAATGTACCTATCCGTATTGGAAGAGCAACCGTTTTACCCGGCGACGTGGTACTGGCCAAACGAGCCGGCACCATTTTTATACCGGCGCATTTTGTGGAAGACCTCATCATCAATGCTGAATTTGTTGAACTGCGAGACGATTTTGGCCACCAGCGTCTGCGCGATGGCGTTTACACTCCCGGACAGATAGATACGCAATGGAGCGATGTCATTAAAAAGGACTTCCTGAAATGGCTCGATAGTAAAAAAAACCTGCCCATGACCCGGACAGAACTGGACGCCTATATGAAAAGCCGGACCTGGTAAAAACAAACCCGTTGCCAGACCGGTTTCAACAGGCCGCCAGCTATCCGATTTTTAACGCGCTTCATCACCAAATCCGTTTACATCATTCATTAAACACCTACAATATGTCACCTTCACAAAAGTTTTTAGCTAAGATCGGTTTGAAAGACCCCGTACTGGCAGCAGAAGGAAACAGCGCCTGTGAAACGGGTACCCAGGTCAATAGCCGCCGCAATTTTTTTAAAAAATCAACCCTTGGCGGCATCGCCCTCGGCAGCTCTTTTCTTTTTTCGCCCATAGAAGAAATCATTGCGCAGAGCACCCAAAAGGTGAAACGCTTCTCCAGCCCTTCCGACTTAAAAATAACGGATATGCGTTACTGTATTGTCCAGAATGGAGGCCGTTCCCCGCTTATCAGGATAGATACCAATCAGGGAATTTATGGCCTGGGCGAAGTAAGGGACGGGGCCGATGAAAGATATGCCCTGATGCTGAAAAGTCGCATACTGGGCCAAAACCCCTGTAATGTTGAAATGCTGTTTAAGACCATCAAACAATTTGGCGGGCCCGCACGCCAGGGCGGCGGCGTATGTGCGGTGGAAATGGCCCTCTGGGATCTCTGCGGCAAAGCCTATAATGTACCCGCTTGGCAATTACTGGGTGGGCGTTACCGTGATAAAGTAAGGTTGTACGCGGATACCCCCGAAGCCCCGACCCTGGACGAGTTTAAAGCAAGGATAAAACACCGCCTGGAAGTACAGGGCATGACCTGGCTCAAAATGGATATCTCCATCGGGGAAGTAAAAGATAAACCGGGCTCATTGGTGAACAGTAAATTCTGGGGCAGCAACCTGGGCCAGTGGAATGGCGGCTATATGGATTACGCCAATACAAAACATCCGTTTACCGCCATCCAGATAACCGACAAAGGACTGGATGAAATGGCAAACATCATCAACGAAGTTCGTTCTGTAGTAGGTTATGAAATCCCGCTTTCCTCCGATCATTATGGTCATTTTGATCTAAACAATGCCATTCGTTTTGGCAAAAAAGTAGAACCCTACCGCCTGGCCTGGCTGGAAGACATGGTTCCCTGGCAGTATACCGAGCAGTATAAAACCATGTCGGATGCGTTGGACACACCCGTTCTGACGGGCGAAGACATTTATTTATTAAGCGGCTTCAAACCATTGATAGATATTCATGCGGTAGACATCATCCACCCGGATCTTGCAACTTCCGGCGGCTTGCTGGAAACAAAAAGGATTGGCGACTACGCCGAAGAACATGGAGTGGCCATGGCCATGCATTTTGCCGGCACCCCTGTTTCATTTATGGCAAGCGTTCATTGCGCCGCGGCCACGCAGAATTTCCTTGCACTGGAACATCATTCGCTAGACAGCCCCTGGTGGGATACGATTGTTAAAACAACCGATGGCCGTAAGCTGTTTGAAAAAGGCTTTGCAAACGTGCCGCTCACCGCACCCGGTCTTGGCATCGAATTGATAGATGAAGAAGTAAAAAAACATTTGCTTCCAACAGATAAATCCTATTTTGCGCCAACGCCCGACTGGAACGATAAACGTTCACACGACCGTACCTGGAGTTAACCGGCGGGTATCTTAATAAAGGATTCACCGGGTAAAGCCGGTTCTTTATTGCAGCGGGTGCCGCAGGGCCGTCCGCTGACGTTCTTTTTTATTTTACACAATGGGCTCTTCCCTGCATAAAACCAAGGACCTCCATGACAAAAAATCGTGTTTATAATATAGCATTGCTGCTGCCGGCAGCAATTTGCCTGCTGGTGTATGTCGTTACCCTGCTCCAGCGACAGACGGCCTTCAGTGGTTGGCTGCTGATGTTGTTTTTTGTGCTGCTGGCCTTCAACTTCAGGCGTTATCCTGCATTAAAAGGCTTTTCGTTTACGGTAACTATTTTTGCTGCAGTCAGCCTTGCCATGTATTACCCGCAATATTTTGTGCAGGTTGCCGGTTTTAAATTGTCAAGACTGATCATACCCCTGCTACAGCTAATCATGTTTGGTATGGGCAGCGAACTGAGCCTGCCCGAACTTTTTACCGTCTTAAAAAAACCAAAGGGAATTGTTGCCGGAGTTATCTGTCACTATACCATTATGCCCCTGGTTGGTTTTTCGCTGGCCACCGTTTTCCATTTTCCAAAAGAAATAGCAGCCGGTATTATATTGGTGGGTTGCTGTCCCAGCGGTTTGGCCTCTAACGTAATGGCCTACCTGGCCAGGGCCAACCTGGCCCTGTCCGTTGGCGTTACAACCGTGTCTACCCTGCTGGCTCCCATCTTTACACCGCTGCTGATGCGCTTGCTGGCCGGCAGGCTGGTAAACGTGCACTTCAGCGATATGGCCTGGGATACTACAAAAGTGGTTATCCTGCCCATTATTGCGGGTCTTTTATTTCATTACCTGGCCCGGGGCCGAGTAAAATGGCTCGACAAAATAATGCCCCTGCTTTCTATGTCGGGCATCGCCTTAATAATAGTAGTGATCACCGCCGCGGGGCATGAAAGCCTGATGAAAGTAGGACTGTTGCTGGTGCTGGCGGTATTCATACATAACGTAGTGGGC
This sequence comes from Bacteroidota bacterium, assembly GCA_040007355.1. Taxonomy (GTDB): domain Bacteria; phylum Bacteroidota; class Bacteroidia; order Chitinophagales; family Chitinophagaceae; genus JACMLD01. The sequence goes on from JBDTVE010000265.1 coordinate 2,929, forward strand.
TATCTGCTGGGGTACTGGTCTGGGCGTCTTTTAAAATTCAGCGAAAAAGATTGCCGTACCATTTCACTGGAAGTGGGCATGCAGAACGGCGGTCTTGCTTCGGGGCTGGCCCTGCTCATGGGCGGACTGGCCACCATTGGTCTGGCGCCCGCTATCTTTGGACCGCTGATGAATGTGACCGGCTCATCGCTGGCTACCTGGTGGCATAACAAAAATCCGGAAAAAGTCGACACGGTAACGGGAGCCAGGATACCCAGTTCTTAGTGGAGGATTCAAACCGGCATAAAAAAAGTTTTTATCTGATGGATTACTATATTGGAATTGATATTGGAACCAGTTCAACAAAAGCAGTCGCTTTTTCGGCCGGGGGAGATATTGTTGCAACGGTGGCTGCCGCTTACGGTATTCAACACCCACGAGATAATTATAGTGAACAGGACCCAGCTGAAATACTGCAGGCCGTTATTAACAGCATTGCCGGTCTTACTGAAAAGTGTGCTGATGACAACCCGGTTCTCATTGGCTTCAGTGCCGCCATGCACAGCGTATTGGCGGTGGACCCAAACGGGCAACCACTTACCGGCTGTATCATCTGGGCCGATAACCGCGCGGGAGAAATAGCGACACGTTTACGTGACACAACAACGGGCAAAAGTTTTTATCATAAAACAGGCGTGCCCATACATGCTATGTCGCCGTTTTGTAAGTTGTTATGGCTAAAGGAAAACAATCCGGAGGTTTTTAATCGCGCCCACAAGTTCATCGGCATCAAGGAATATGTGTTTTATGGTTTGTTTGGCAGTTGGCTGGTGGATACCGGTATTGCATCCGCCACGGGGCTGCTAAACATTCATACCCTGCAATGGGATGCGGATATACTGGAATATGCCGGTATTCAATCGCAACAGCTTTCCACGGTAACCAGCGCCACCCACCAGGAATACCTGGGAAAACAAGGTCTATACAGCAAGGATAAGCGCTTGGGGCGGGTAAACAAAACACCTTTTATTATTGGTGGCAGCGATGGGGCGCTGGCCAACCTGGGCAGCGGCGCCGTGAGTGAACAGGCCATGGCCATCAGCATTGGTACCAGTAGCGCCGTAAGAATTGTTTCTTCCGAAGTATACACGGATGAACAGATGCGCACATTTTGTTATCACCTGGCGGGCAATCAGTACATTATAGGCGGCGCGGGAAATAACGGCGCGGTTGTATTGCAATGGCTAAAGGATACCCTGCTGCAGACAACCGAAACCTATGCCCAGCTGGTGGAACAGGCGGAAAAAATAAAGGCCGGTTGCGATGGGTTGATTTTCGTTCCCTATATCCTGGGCGAGCGGGCGCCCATCTGGGATTCCAATGCAAAAGGAATGTTTTTTGGCCTCACCATCACCCATACCAAAGCACACCTGGTGAGGGCCGTGATGGAAGGCGTGGCCTACAGCGTATACAGCATCGGTAGAATTTTGCAGGAAAAAAGAAATATTACCGAGATACATGCCACCGGTGGCTTTACACAAAGCCCTTTGTGGCCGCAAATGGTTTGCGACCTGTTCAATTGTATCTTATTTGTTTCGGGTGCAGTGGAAAGTTCGGCCGCCGGGGCGGTAAAAATTGGTCTCGATGCCCTCCGGATAAAAACTAGCTGGTTGCCTGAAACCACGGGCAGCTTCCGGCCCAACCTGCAATTGCATCAAATCTACCTGCGCCAGTTTGAGAAATATGAGCGGCTCTATCCCCTTTTAAAGCAGGAATTCTAGGATCCCGCCAGGCGGAATGAACATCGGTATAATACCTGCCGGAGGCGGCCAAAATCCTAATACCCAGCCACTAATCACTGCTATTCAAAAACTTAGGCATAATCTATTATTTTCAAGGCCTTTACCCTATTTTTGCTTCCCTGAAAATTAAACACAGAGAACATAACACTTATGAACAAATTGTTTTATGTAGTTCCGGCAATGGGCATCGTTGGCCTGTTGTTTACAGCAGTACGCAGTGCCTGGGTAAATAAACAGGATGCAGGAAATGAACGGATGCAGGAAATTGCCAAATACATAGCAGAAGGTGCTATGGCGTTTTTGAAAGCAGAGTATAAGATTCTGACGTATTTTGTTATCATTGCCGGCCTGTTACTGGCTTTTATGGGTTATTCCAATTCTAAATCAAGTCCGGCCATCGCTATTTCTTTTGTACTGGGAGCGTTTTTCAGCGCCCTCGCTGGTTTCATAGGTATGCGCATTGCCACCAAGGCCAATGTACGTACCGCCCATGCCGCCCGGACCAGCCTTTCCAAAGCGCTGGCTGTTTCTTTTACCGGCGGTAGCGTAATGGGTCTCGGAGTAGCGGGTCTAGCTGTGCTGGGCCTGGGTGGATTATTTATTGTGCTGAAAATGATTTTTGCTCCCGATGCACCCATCGACAGCGCCGAAATGGAAAAAACGATAGAAGTGCTGACTGGTTTTTCACTGGGTGCTGAATCCATCGCCCTGTTTGCACGCGTGGGCGGCGGTATCTATACAAAGGCGGCCGATGTAGGCGCCGACCTGGTTGGCAAGGTAGAAGCAGGTATTCCGGAAGATGATCCCCGTAATCCCGCTACCATTGCAGACAATGTGGGCGATAATGTGGGTGATGTGGCCGGTATGGGCGCCGATTTGTTTGGATCTTATGTAGCCACCGTTCTGGCCACCATGGTGTTGGGCCGTGAGACCACCGCCCATGGCGATGCGTTTGGCGGTTTGTCGCCTATCCTGCTTCCCATGCTGATTGCCGGCCTGGGCATCCTGTTTTCAATTATCGGAACTTTTTTTGTACGCATTTCAGAATCCGCCGGTAACAGCACCTCGGCCGTTCAGCGGGCATTGAATATGGGCAATTGGGGTTCCATTGTATTAACGGCCATCGGTTGTTATTTCCTGGTAAATTATATAATGCCCGATACACTCACCCTGCGGAACCACGATTTTACCAGGCAGGGGGTTTATGGCGCCATACTGGTAGGCCTGGGTGTGGGCACCTTAATGAGCATGATCACCGAATACTATACGGCCATGGGTAAACGCCCAGTGAAAAGTATTATCCGGCAATCGTCTACCGGGCACGCCACCAATATCATCGGCGGTCTTGCCATGGGTATGGAAAGTACTTTTTTGCCGATACTGGTACTGGCTGCGGGTATTTATTTATCGTTCTGGTGTGCTGGTCTCTATGGCGTTGCTATTGCCGCCGCCGGTATGATGGCCACCACCGCCATGCAACTGGCCATTGATGCATTTGGCCCCATTGCAGACAACGCGGGAGGTATTGCGGAAATGAGCGAATTACCCAAGGATGTTCGTGAAAAAACAGATATTCTGGATGCCGTAGGCAATACCACGGCTGCCACCGGTAAAGGATTTGCCATTGCTTCTGCTGCCCTTACCGCCCTGGCATTGTTTGCCGCCTTTGTGGGCATCTCGGGTATCACCGGCATCGATATTTATAAAGCCCCGGTATTAGCGGGTTTGTTTGTAGGGGGTATGATCCCCTTTGTTTTTTCATCGCTGGCCATCCGCGCAGTGGGGGAAGCCGCCATGGCCATGGTGGAGGAAGTACGTCGGCAATTCCGTACCATTCCGGGGATCATGGAAGGAACGGGAAAACCAGAGTATGACAAATGCGTAGCTATTTCCACCCAGGCTTCCATCAGGAAAATGATGCTGCCGGGTGCCATCGCACTGATATCGCCCCTGATTATTGGTTTTTGTTTTGGCCCTGAAGTATTGGGCGGTTTTCTGGCCGGCGCCACGGTAAGCGGCGTACTCATGGGTATGTTCCAGAACAATGCCGGCGGCGCATGGGACAATGCTAAGAAGTCTTTTGAAAAAGGCGCCGAAATAAACGGGATAGTTTATTATAAAGGTTCGGAACATCATAAAGCATCTGTGACGGGCGATACCGTGGGTGATCCTTTTAAAGACACGTCCGGCCCGTCTATGAATATCCTGATCAAACTGATGTCGATTGTGTCACTGGTGATAGCACCTACCCTCAAAGATTTATACCATTCAGATACGGTTGCGAACTATTTCCCGGAAAAAAGGATTGAAATGAAATTTGTAACCGGCGCTGAGAAAGACGGATCTGCGTTTACCACTACCATGAATGGCAAGGGAGAAAAAGATGATTGTAAGCAATTGGCGGATGCCCCTGAATCAGCTAAAATGGACGATAATGTCAACCTGTTCGTAGATCTGAAAGACAATGAACCGATGATAAACGACCGGAAACAGCCGGCGGAAACATTAATAAAATCCCGCCGCCGCCTGGATGAAAAAAAAGATTTTCTTCTTTCTGTTAATATTGATCCAAAATAATATATATTCGTATCGCATTAATTAGGTACATAATACCGAAAGCCCGTTGTGTCTACATCGGGCTTTTTTGTGTGCTAATTCCATTCGCTGAAATGATTGCCATTGCCGTTGCCACCCTGTTTTTTGAACCTCCTTATTAGAACGCATTAAAACTGTTGATAGATTGGCATGACGCTGGCCGCCTTTTATACGGGGTCTATATCTGGCACCACCTGTACGCTCCTGAACCGTTTGTCTGCATGCATGAGTGCGGTGGAAGTATAAATAAGCTGTTTGGCCTGTTGAATGGTTGTTCCATCTTTTGGCAGCTTAAGCATCAGTTCCATCAAAAACAAGTTGCGCACTTTGTTTACCACCGGTTGCGCGGGGCCAATCATATAATTCGATAAATAGGGTTTTAGCTGGGCTGCAAAAAAAACCGTCGCCGCCTGTACGATGGACGCATCCCGGTGCCGGAACAATATATTAATGATGCGCGAGAACGGCGGATAAAAAAACTGTTTCCGCACCTCGATTTCTTCCAGAAAAAAATTTTTATAATCGTGTTGCTGCACTTTTAACAACACCGGGTGCGCCGGGTTACGTGCCTGCACCAATACCCTTCCCTGTCTGTTTTTCCGGCCCGCCCGGCCACTCACCTGCTCCATCATTTGAAAACCCCGCTCATTTACCCTGAAATCAGTAAAACCCAAAATAGCATCCGCATCCAGTATGCCTACCAGTTCCACGTTTTCAAAATCGAGCCCTTTTACCACCATTTGCGTGCCCACCAGGATATCGATCCGCGCCTGTTCAAACAATTGTATTAGCGCATCATGACCGTGTTTGCCCTTGACGCTATCCGCATCCATACGGGCTATCCTGGCTTGCGGAAACATTTCCTGCAGGGTTTCTTCAATTCTTTCCGTGCCAAAATTCTGCTGGGCAAACAAATGATTGCCACAGGCCTCACAGGTATGCACCAGCGGATATATGGTACCGCAATAATGACAAACCAGTTTTCCCCGGGTTTTATGGTAGCTAAGCGAAACATCACATTGTGCGCAATGGGGTATCCATCCACAGGTCTGGCAAACCTGGTAAGGCGAATACCCGCGCCGGTTCTGAAACAGGATGACCTGGCGATTGTTTTGCAAGCTGTTTTCCACGGCGTCTTTCATGGGCGGGGAAATAATCACTTTGCTTTTATCGGGCATTTTTATCTGCCTGGTGTCAATGAACTCTATCGCCGGCGGGGGTATATTGCCGAAACGTTCAGACAGCGGCACCAGGGCGTACTTTCCACTAACGGCATTGTAATAACTTTCCATGGAAGGCGTGGCGCTGCCCAACAATACCCGGGCGCCAAACAGGGAAGCAAAATATACGGCCGCATCGCGTGCATGGTAGCGCGGCGCCGGTTCCTGTTGTTTATAGGAAGTATCGTGTTCCTCATCGCAGATAACCAAACCCAGGTTGTGAAAAGGCAGAAATAAAGAAGACCGGGCGCCCAGAACAATAAGGGCTTCGCCGGTTTTTACCCGGTTCCATATCTCTACCCGCTCATTCTGGCTGAATTTGGAATGATAAATAAGGATATAGCCGCCAAAATGTTTTTGTAGCCGGCGTATGACCTGCGCCGTTAGCGCAATCTCGGGCAGCATATACAATACCTGTTTACCCTGTTGCAGCATCTCCTGCATCAGCATCATATAAACCTGTGTTTTGCCACTGGAGGTAACGCCGTGCAACAGACATACGTTTTTTTGCTGAAAATGACTGCGCACCGCTTCCAAGGCAACCTGCTGGGCCTGGCTTAGCACAAAATCAATGGTAATATTGCGTGGTAACTGTTTTAACCGGTTGATGGTTCTTATTTCTGTCAGCAATACGTTTTTATCGGTCAGGCCTTTTAACTGGGCGGCTGTGGCGCCGGATTTTTTCAGCAATGCCGACTGGCTCACCTCCCCTTCCGTTTTTGACAAATGCAGGAACGCCAATAAAAGCTCCAGTTGTTTGGGCGCTCGGCCCCAGTTATTGAGCAGTTCGCTTAGCTGGTCTTCCTTGTCGTACGGCGGGTTCAGCAAAACATAGGTTTCTCTTTTTTCCCGGTAGGTATACTGCAATGCTTCCCATACAAAACAAATACTTTTGTCAATCAACCGTTTTATAACTGGATAAACCTGGTTGGCGTCCAGCAATTGTTGCACCTCAGCCAGTTTCAGCTCTTTTTTTATCAGCAACGCTTCCGCCACCAGGAACTCATCGTTGTCGAGCCCGCTGAAATCATCACCTGCCGAATCATTGTACAGCAGGATGGTTTCACTGCTGAGTTTAAAATGCGTAGGCAATGCT
>JBDTVE010000266.1:0-30293 GCA_040007355.1 Bacteroidota bacterium
ATGGCCGATGGTACTGCACAACAATGCGGGAGAGTAGGTAGCTGCCATATTCTTTGAGCCCTTCAGTTTTATTACTGAGGGGTTTTTTTATGCCCTGACCTTCCCTGAATACATAATGCATTTTCATATATCGCCCTCCTGTGCTGCACCTGAACAAGGTATCGGCAAAAATCAGCTCGGATATCCAAACGATTTTATCCATCCAGCGCCACAATAACCACTAAACTGCCCTGCTTCTATCAATAACTGGAATCCTTCAGTTTATTGAGCAACTTTTGTACGCCCGGATAGCTATTTCCTGCAAACAGATTTTCGGTAAAGCTACCAGGGCATTTCTCTGCTTAAGGAGCAAATAAACCGGTCCATTATAAAGTTGGTTTCTGCTACGCCCGCTCCATAATTTGAATGATGTTGATATTAATAGTTAGTTAAGAATGGGTTCATTTCTATCCCATCCCTTAATCCACTACATGTTTTCAGCATTGTTACTGTACATTTGATCTGTAAAGCCTGCCTTTAGACCCCATTTTCTTCATGTTAAAGATTGCACTATGTACAGGATTTTTCTTGCCGTATTTTTTGTGTCCGCATCGGTCTCTGTAAGTAGCCAGTCCAATGGCTGGACAAATCTGTTCGATGGTAAAACACTTAGCGGCTGGAAGCAGGTCGCCGGTACCGCAAAGTACTCCATTGAAGACGGCGCAATACTTGGGCAAACAGTTGTCAATTCACCCAACAGCTTCCTCATGACCGATAAACAGTATGGTGATTTTATACTGGAGCTGGAAGTAAAAATTAATGATAGCACTGCTAACTCAGGTATTCAGTTCAGAAGTAATTATGACCCGGCTGGCCATGAAGGAAAGGGAAAAGTGTTTGGCTATCAGTATGAGCTTGACCCTGCCGCCAGGGCCTGGACTGCGGGCATTTATGATGAAGGCCGGCGCGACTGGCTATACCCGCTCATGCTTAATCCCGGCGCGCAGAAAGCTTTCAAATTGGGTGTCTTTAACAAAGTTCGCATAGAATGTATTGGCCATGAAATGAAAACCTGGATTAACAATACACCTGCGGCTTATTTGGTGGATACTTTTGATGCAAAGGGAATTATTGCATTGCAGGTACACAGTATCGGGAAGAATGAGCAGTTTGCCGGTGAGAAAATCTGGTGGAAGAATATCAGGATTAAGACAACAGGACTCACGCGTTCGCCGTTTCCAAAAGATATATATGTAGTGAATACCATTCCCAACAATATATCTAAACAGGAAAAAGCAGCAGGATGGAAACTGCTGTTCGACGGCGTAAGCAGTAAAGGATGGGTAGGGGCTTATAAAACAACTTTTCCGGGGAAAGGATGGGTGGTCAAAGACGGCCTTATTACAGTAATGCCTTCCGGCGGGGCGGAGTCTAACAATGGCGGTGATATTGTAACAACTGAAGAATTTGGCGCCTTTGATTTATCTTTTGATTTTAAGCTAACCCCCGGTGCCAACAGCGGGGTAAAATATTTTGTTACCCTGTCAGAGGCCAACAAGGGCTCAGCCATTGGGTTGGAATACCAGGTGCTGGATGATACCCTCCACCCTGATGCAAAACTGGGCCGTAATGGTGACCGCACCATGGCATCCCTCTACGATCTGATCAAGGCGGAGAAGCAAAAGCGCTTCATAAAACAGCCAGGCAACTGGAATACCGGCCGCGTGATAGTATATCCCAATAATCACGTAGCGCATTACCTGAACGGCGTAAAAGTGCTGGAGTATGAAAGAGGTTCGCAGGCTTTCCGCGATTTGGTAGCCATCAGCAAATTTAAAATATGGCCGGCATTTGGGGAAGCAAAGCAGGGGCATATACTGCTGCAGGATCATGGCAATGAAGTAAGTTTCAGGAGTATTAAAATAAAAGTATTACAATAAATCTGTCGCCGGCACATCCAGCTGGTTTTTGTTATGCAGGACCTGCCTGATAAGGCAACGGTTTAATTGTCTACCAGGTTTACCTACACAAACCGCTTACTAAAGCATGTTTTTTTTTACCGTTGCGCAGTTTTATAAAATGCCACCCATACTTTTTTTCCACACGGCAGTCTTTAGCATGGGCTTTGCTTAAATTTATTTTCCAGGGTTTAATGGACGTATCTGTATCTTAAGTTGTAGAGAACTGTTCAATATACACTGCGGTGGTTGTCCCTGTTTGTACCAGTATGAAAGGAATAGGCCGGAGATTAGCGCTCCAGGTGAAAAAATGACTTTTTAAATGCAAGGCAACCCCTTAGTTCCTTCTAACGTTTAAACATACTGCTGCAGAACACCTCTATTATTGTAATGTAAAAAGAGCAATTTTAATTATCGCAGTTTTGTAAACAGGGAAGTGGATTGTATAAAAAAATAAAAATGATAAACCTTTACGAAGCGGTAAAAGACAGTAATTTATTTCGTAAAATGGAAGTGAATGATCTGCTGTTTGTGGAATATACCTGCATGCGGGAAGAGACCAAATTCGGGATATGGTCTGACAATAACTATTTTGCATTTATAAGCTCCGGCAAGAAAGTGTGGAAGTCAATCTATCATTCATATGAAGTAAATGAAGGTGATATCATCTTTGTAAAAAAGGGAGCTAACCTTACACACCAGTTTTTTGATGATGAATTTTGCGCTATTTTTATTTTTATTCCAGACGACTTCATCAAGTCGTTCCTGAAAAGAAATACTGCTTTACTGGAGGCTTCCCAAAAAGATCTTTCCAGCCAGGATGCTGTCTTGCGCATACCACAGGATCAATTGTTAGAAAGTTATTATCACTCTATTAAATCCTACCTGGCATTGGCGGAAATACCCAATGAAAAGTTACTGATGCTAAAATTTGAGGAACTACTTTTAAGCCTGTTCTCCACGAACAAACACCAGGATTTAACTGACTATTTTATTTCTTTGTGCCAGAACCAGGAATATCATATGAGCAGGGTTATGGAAGAAAACTTTGCCTATAACCTTAAGCTTGAGAATTACGCGCAGCTATGCCATATGAGTCTTTCTGCCTTTAAAAAAATCTTTAAAAATCATTACGCCAGTACGCCTGCCTTATGGCTTAAAAACAGGAAACTGGATCTTGCCGTTCACCAGCTACTCACCTCAGATCTTTCTATCAATCAAATTTCCTTTGATTGCGGATTTGAAGACACCTCACATTTTATCAGGGTATTTAAACAAAAAAACCAACTTACACCATTTCAGTACAGGCAAAAGTATTCCGGCATGTCAATAACGGAAGTTTAAACCGCAGCGTCGATTTATTGAACGCCCTGGCCTCCAGCGTTACTTATATTACTATCTAATTTTGCTGCATATTCATTCACAAAAATTAATGAAAATGAAAAATGCAGAAGAAATTGGAGAAGCTGCGCTGAACGATGATACAAAGAATATTATAATGCATCATTTGGGCTCTTTTCAGGATAATGACCTGGAAGCAGTGATAACTGATTATACAAATGAATCTGTTCTGATAACCCAGGATGAAATCTATACCGGGCAGGACCAGATAAAGCATTTTTTTGCTGGCCTCATGATTCATTTTCCAAAACATCAATCAGATTTTAACCTGGATAAAATGATAATCTGTAACAAACTGGTTTATATTGTTTGGCATGCCAGTACACCGAGTCTGGAGGTCTCCCTGGGCACAGATACTTTTATTATAAACAATGGTAAAATCAGCCAGCAAACCTTTGCAGGCCTGTTGAAGTTTATATAATGGCTGGCAGCACCGCATAATTTTCACGTTGCTTCTTCCAAAAAAATTAGTAGCGGCCCTCCCGCAATTATATCATTCAAAATTCCGCGTCATACAGCAGTGAATATACTTCAGCCATAACAGGCGGATAAAAAGCTCGTTGCCGCAACATTCCTATAGTATCAAACTTCTTTAAAGCGTCGTATGCTAAAAACGAAAACTGCAGCGCCTATTTTCCTGCCTTTTCAGACCATCGACCCGGTTTTTTTGCGTCTATTTTGCATACCTATTCATAAATTAAAAAATGAAAAAAATGAAAAACGAAGAATCAGTATTATTGGTAAAATTCAATTCAACACAGCAACCGGAGGAATTGATGCGTGTATGCCAGGAAGATCTGGAAACGTTTAGAAATGTTCCGGGCCTTCTGCAAAAATATTATATTACGGAAGAACTTACCGGTGCCATTAGTGGGTTTTATATTTTTAAATCCAAAAGCGCCAGGACGGCCTTTTGGGCTTCAGCTTTGGCAAAAAATATTCCGGCGAGGTATGGCGTGATCCCCGATACGCTCCGTGTGGAACAATACGACATGGCCATCGTACTAAATGAAGTAGCATTCGCCTGATGAAAAAAAGTTGTCATTATGGCCAGGAATTTCCCCCGGGCCATAATGACAATATTGTCTTTATTCCCGGTATTGCCTAAGGTTTACTTACCTGCGCAAAGCCGATCATTATTAGCACTAAAAAAATGCTGCTGTACAAATTTTTCTTTTAATCTGCTTCATTGCTGCTGCAGTATTAAAATAGCAGGGTAGGAGCATTGATGATGGCATAAGGCAGGAAATGTAAATAAAAAAAGCCTGGCATAAGCCAGGCTTTCAAATCATTGATTGCTATCGCAAATTAATAATCACTTCTGTTAAAGCCACCACGGTCGCGGTTTCCACCACCACCGCCGCCATAACCACCACCGCCGCCACGGCTTCCGCCGCCGCCGCCATAACCACCACCGCCGCCACGGCTTCCACCGCCGCCGCCGCCACCAAAGCTGCGTTTTTTAAATCCACCACCACCGCTACCAGCAGGTTTAGGTTGAGATTCGTTAACAACGATGTTACGACCGTCAACTTCTGATTCATTTAAACCAGCTATTGCAGCCTGGCCTTCAGCATCATTAGTCATTTCAACAAAACCGAAACCCTTGCTGCGGTTGTTATTGAATTTGTCGGTAACAATTTTGGCAGAAACTACTGTGCCATAAGGAGCGAAGAGATTTGAGAGATCTTCCTCAGTCAAGTTCCAACTGAGGTTTCCAACATAAATGTTCATTTTTTTACAGTTTGAGTGAAACAAATTTTATGACCCTAAATGAGAACAGTGAAACATTAAAGCCGGGAACATTGGTTGAAAACGCTCAGAGCACAATGCGAAACTGTAAAGATCATTAGGAACCAATTACGAAGATATAGAAATAATTGAGACCGAAAAAGGTTTTTGGAGCCAGGCCGAAAAAAATTCCGGGCCCCAAAACGGGGCCCGGAACCAGTATTTTTAGACTGTTTTCCTTATTCAGCGCCTACCTCAAATTCCAGTTCGGTGGTTTTGCCGTTTCCAAAGTCGATAACGGCCTTATACGTACCCAATTCCTTCACCTCGTCTGGTATACTGATGCGTTTACGGTCAATCTCGTACCCTTTCTGATCGCGGATGGCCCGGGCCAGCTGAAGCGAAGTAACGCTTCCGAAGATCTTGCCGCTGGTACCGGTTTTGGCACCAATTTTAACCGGTCCGTCCTGTAGTTTAGCGATTACCTGGTTAACCTCGGCCAGCAATTTGGCTTCTTTTTTCTGCTGTTGCTTCACCTTCTCTTCCATCTGTTTAATATTGGATGGATTGGCTTCCACTGCCATTTTCCGGGGTATCAGGAAATTACGGGCATACCCGTTTTTTACTTTTATCAGCTCATTTGCCCCACCCAGGTTGTCTACATCTTGAATTAAAATGATTTGCATTGTGTTACTTTTTGTTCACCATCCCAATGGCGCCAGGCGCCACTGTTCCCCGTTTTGCAAAGAGGTTAGAGTGAGGTTTACTTTAAAAGATCAGTCACGTACGGCAATATTGCCATCTGTCGGGCTTTTTTTACCGCATCTGACACCTTACGCTGAAATTTCAGCGAATTGCCGGTAATACGACGAGGCAATAATTTACCCTGCTCGTTTAAGAATTTCTTCAGGAACTCTCCATCTTTGTAGTCAATGTACTTAATGCCCATTTTTTTAAACCGGCAATATTTCTTCTGACGTTTTTCGGTCTTGATGGCGGTGAGGTACTTTATTTCATTTGTTTTTGGCATGGTTTAAACCCCCACTGTTTTTTCGGCTCCTGCATGTACGCCACTTCTCTTTCTTGTATTGTACTCGACGGCGTATTTATCGAGCGCGGTAAACATGTGACGGAGTACACTCTCGTCGCGAAGAAGCTGAATTTTCAACTTCTCATTGAAGGTGGATGGCGCTGTATATTCCATTACCAGATAAAGACCAGTGGTCTTTTTGGCAATGGGGTACGCCAGTGATTTCAGTCCCCAGGGATTTTCGTGCAACACCTCTCCGCCGTTTTCTTTCACCAGCGAAGCGTACTTTTTCTGGGCAGCTTTAAAGTCTTCCTCAGATAGCACAGGGGTAAAAATCACCATCAATTCATAATTGTTCATGAACCCTGTTTTTTAGTTAAAAAATTATTGGGGTGCGAAGGTAAGGCAAAGAGGTTAAGCCGCAAAGGTTTATTTCGGGTATTTTGGCCAATCCGTCGCCGTACCACCGCCCATCCGTCGGTCGCCAACCCATCGCGGAGCCTATTGCAACTTCAATTTTTGGGTGGCTAATTTTTCGGCACTTATTAGTTTGACCATGTATAGGCCTTTCTCCAAACCTGACCGACTAATTTGTTTATTTACAACATTTTGTGCAATCGGTGCTGTTGAATCAACCCGTTGCCGCGGGTGATGGAACTATTGCCAAGATGTGCGTCTTTTGTGCTGGCGTTAAAGGAGGCCTTATTGCCTGCAGCGCCATTAAAATCCCGGGAAAGCACCTGTGCCCCGGCCAGCATTGGCAAAAGGGCCATGAAAAGCGGGTATAACTTTTTCATGAAAAAATAGTTTTGGCGTTCATTTTTGAAAATACCGGAGTAGGTCTCTTAAGGCCGATCTTGCTGATTATGCACAGTAGAGGAAGGAGGGGATTTGTCGCAGAAAACGGAGCCGGGTTGAACCGGCAGAAAGCGCCTCAAATGTAATGGCATAATATTAACCGTAACTATTTTAATGCTATGTAATTATTAACATTGCCAAAATTTAATTTAGTGGATTGCCAGTATGACAGTTAGCCTTCAATGGCATTGGGTTTGTGAATTCGCAGATCGGTAATGGAACGGGCCAAAAAAGCCGTGACTGCCTGCCGGGTAGTATAAACAAAGCGGCGCTAAAATTCATTTATTACAAAACGAAATCATATGCAGAAAGGAAACATCCGGGTACAAACGGAAAACATTTTTCCCATCATCAAAAAATTTTTATACAGCGACCATGATATTTTTTTACGCGAGCTGGTTAGCAATGCCGTAGACGCCACCCAGAAAGTAAAAACACTGTCCTCTATCGGAGAAGCCAAAGGCGACCTGGGTGAGCTGCGGATTGATATTAAGCTAGATACAGCTGCCAAAACCATTACCGTAAGTGATAAAGGGGTGGGTATGACGACTGAAGAAATTGACAAATACATCAACCAGGTGGCATTTAGCGGGGCCGAGGAGTTTTTAACCAAATACAAGGGCCAGGCCGAATCCAATATCATCGGCCATTTTGGGCTGGGTTTTTATTCTTCTTTCATGATCAGTGAAAAAGTGGAGATTATCAGTAAAAGCTACCGCGAAGGTGCAACCGCGGTTCGCTGGGAATGTGATGGCAGCCCGGAGTATACGCTGGAAGACACGGAGAAAGCGGATCGCGGAACAGACATCGTGATGTATGTAAACGAAGACAGCAAGGAGTTCCTGGAAGCGGACCGGTTGAAACTTATCCTGAAAAAATTCTGCCGGTTTTTACCCGTGCCCATTTATTTTGAAAACGAACAGATCAACAATACAGCGCCGGCCTGGACAAAAAAACCATCCGAATTAACCACCGAAGACTACCAGCATTTTTATAAAGAGCTGTACCCGTTCAATGAAGCTCCTTTGTTCTGGATACACCTCAACGTGGATTATCCTTTTAATCTGACGGGTATATTGTATTTCCCGAAGATCAAACAATCGTATGAAATACAGAAAGACAAGATACAGTTATACAGCAACCAGGTTTTTGTAACAGATGAGGTAAAGGATATTGTACCGGAATTTTTGATGCTGCTGCAGGGGGTCATCGACAGCCCGGATATACCGCTGAACGTTAGCCGCAGTTACCTGCAGGGCGATCCCAATGTAAAAAAGATAAACAGCCATATAACTAAAAAGGTAGCAGATAAGCTGGAAGATATTTTCAATAAGGACCGGGCTTCATTTGAAGAAAAATGGGAGAGCCTGGGCCTGTTTGTGAAATATGGTATGATGACCGATGATAAATTTCTTGACAAGGCCAGCAAATTCCATGTATTTGAAGAAACCGGTACCGGCAAATTCTTTACACTGGAAGAGTACCGCGCCGCAGCGGAGGGTCTGCAGAAAAACAAGGAAGGTAAACTGGTGATCATCTATACCACCAGCCCGGTGCAGCAGGATGGTTATATACAGGCGGCCACCGCTAAGGGCTATAAAGTGGTGAAGATGGAAACCCTGGTAGATGCGGGTTTTATTAACCAGATGGAACAGAAATGGAACGACGTGCATTTTATACGGGTAGATGCGGACATTGCCGACAACCTGGTAGACAAACAGGAAGACATGGATTCGGCGCTGACCAAAGATGAAGCCGCCTCTTTAAAAACCCTGTTTGAAGCCAACACCGTGGGCCAGCATGTAACGGTAGAGGTAAAGGGGCTGAGTCCCACTGCCTCGCCGGTAGTAGCCACCCGACCAGAGTTTATGCGGCGCATGAAAGACATGAGCGCCATGAGCGGGGCCATGGGCAGTTTCTACGCCAATATGCCCGACGAGGTAACCCTGACGGTAAACGGCAACCACCCCATTTATCAGTCGGTGATAGCCGAAAGCAATAAGGAAAAGCAGGGAAAATTTGTACACAACCTGGCGGATCTCGCTTTGTTATCGCAGGGATTGCTGAAAGGCAATAGCCTAACAGCATTCATTAACCGCAGCGTGGAACTGATGGAAGGGGAAAAGAAAAGCATTATACTGGAGGGATAGGTATAAATTCTTTCTAAAAGATATTTATCATCCCGGCTGCAAAAGCAGCCGGGGTTTTTTTTTGTGCGATGCATATGCATGGCGGCGGCCCGCCCGCAGATTACTTCAACGACCAACGGGTGGGTCGCCCTCTCTTCGGGCGGCTCATCCTTCCTAAACCCCGCAGCTATAACGAGAATTTCCATTTGAAACCACGAGCGATCGTCATAGCGAGCGCAGCGAAGCAACCCATGCTACGAAAATATGCGTGCCCCTGGTTAATAAGCCAATCAGCCATTATTCAGTCTTGCATCATTTTATTCAACTCCGAATTATTCTATCCACAGAGATTGCTTCATTTCATGACCAGTCATGCGGATTAGTCAATTCTATATTATTTGATCAGTTCTCAACACCGCTGGCTCATTTCATATAATCCTGGTACAATATATAGTAATCAGTCCTGGCCAGGAGCAACCCGGCGCACAGGAAAAAACCTAAAACAATTGAGGATTTTCACCTTGGCGGTCCACCCCGGTGCTATAATTTTAATTTATTACTACGGCAATACGGCGAACGCGTTGCAATGGATACCTGGTAATGGCGCAAGCTACAATACAGCATACGTATATGAGTCAATTGAATGTATGTCAATTGTTCAAGTAATCCTTGTTGCCCGGCGCTTGCCTGGTGTTAGAACGATACGCTGAAACGGGGCATATCCCGGTTGTTTGTAGGGTTCACTTTTTTTATTGATGTAAATCCTCATTATGAATTACAAGCAAATGCTGCTGCCGGTTGTTTTTTGTTGTATATGGTTAGTATCGCCCGCACAACGGGTCTACCAGATAAACGCCGACACTGTACGCATTTTCAGCAGTTGCGATACTGCGGAGCTACAACTCGAAAACCGTACCCGTATGGTACCCAACGGCGTGCTTACCAATAAAGGGAATGGCATTACTGAATTCAGGAAGGTAATGATAAAACTGGGAGATAGCCTGTATATCATAGGGGGCGATACCCTGAATGCCGCCAGCTTCGGAAAAAACATATACAATGCCAACGGCATCGTTGCGGACAACCGGCTGATTGACGGGAATAATAAGAGTATGCAATTCAGTAACAATAATAGCTACCTGGTTACGAATATCAACCGCCCCGTTATTATCTCCCGCACACATACAGACAGCCTGGTGCTGGATAAATTAAACAATACAACAGCCTCTCCTTTTGCAGGATTAAAAGTGCGGGGTACCGGTTGTGATGCGGCGATAGAATTGATATCGGATTCGGCGGGAACCTGCAATGAATCGCAGATGATTGATTTTACCACCCTAAAACCTAGAAGCGATTCCTGGCTTACCCATGCGTCGGAAAGTTTTGGTGATAAATATTTAATGGGAAGGATTGAATTGCAAACCGACCGGCAGATTGCCGACTATGCAACACTTGGGTTTGCTGTTAAATCAGACACCGCTTTTTTTAACGATGGGGCGTATACTTTTTTCCCGGCGGGTTTTGCAGGAGGATATTTACCGGTTCCCGTGATGTCAATAAATCCTTCTTTCAAGCATCCCACGCAGGGATATAATACCAAGATGCCCTTTGTACAGGTTAATGGGGGCCTGTTTGTTGGATTTGGCAGGAACTGGTATTTCAACTCAAGAAATGCACATGATATTATTGCGGGGGTAGATGATGTAGCCGGGTACCTGCAACCCTTTTACGAAACAAGGTTTTCGGTATACGCCGACAGTCTGCCGCTTAAGATTTACAAACTTCCGGCTATCAGGGGGAATGCATTTTTGACCTATTCGCCAACGAAAACGGTTGAAGGCAATAATGTGGCTTTTGAATATAAAGACAGCGTCTATGAAGACATCCGTCAGTACATTTCAATGCGAGGTCTAAATACCCCATCCGATAGAGGGCTCAAAGAAAATATCAGGGTTTCGCAATTCAACAATAATAAACTTCTCGGCCTGCAGATCAGGGATTTTAACTATAAGGCCGATAATACAAAAACGCTCTACACCGGCCTGCTGGCCCAGGAACTTAGAAAACAGGTGCCGGAACTGGTAAATGGCAGCGAAGGCAGTTACAGTATTGATTACGTTAAGATGGTGCCCTACCTGTTAAAGCTGCTGCAAGATCAGCAAAAAGAAATTATTGCCCTGCAGCAACTAACCAACCTGACATCAAAAACAAAAAGGAATGCGATAGCAACACGGCCGGTTTTACAGTCATTACGGACGCAGGGATACCAACAACGGGAAGAAATAAAACACGCAAGGGTAGAGGCAAAAAAATAAATCACCCCACCATAATATGCCGGAAAAGATAACCATATTGAATAACCTGCGAGGCATTGTGCTGCTATTGCTGGTGTTTGTTTGCAACCTGTACGGACTAGCGGCACAGCCTGGCGCTCCCCTGCAAGTAACAGGCATTGATTCAATTGCCCTTCTAAACCAGTTGTTAAAGGGAAATCTTTTGCGGTACTTTCCTGACTACAAGAGACAGTACCTGCAAGTGGATAGCATGCTGACAAATCCTATGCTTGCAGACGGCCTGGGAAGGATAGTATTGTCGAATATACGGCAATTAAAAAAAGTCAACAATGAAACCGGAGAAACGGTTCTGCTACATACCATGGATGCGGGTAAAAAGTTGCTGCAGCCATCACTTGACGCCATTTTACATACAGGTGGTGCAAAAAAAATGGCGGGTCA
Organism: Bacteroidota bacterium; assembly: GCA_040007355.1. Lineage (GTDB taxonomy): Bacteria > Bacteroidota > Bacteroidia > Chitinophagales > Chitinophagaceae > JACMLD01. Next base: position 11,822 of record JBDTVE010000266.1, read on the forward strand.
GTTTGCCGGCCTGGTTAAACAACCCCTCTTTCAGTGGTTTGGTGGCGCGCTACAGTTGACCGGACAAACGGTTCCTTGTTTAAACAGCAAGGGCCAAGCATTGGCGAATAATATTGTATTAGATGGCAACTGGCGGGCAATGGGCATACCCATGGCCTTGCAGTTCAGCAGGCAGGATTATACCGGGCCGGTACATAGTCACCGAAATGTTATTTCCTTTCGGTTTAACAGGGAAGATTACCTGAATTCGCTCCGCGATAAGATAAGATCTCAAACAGCCATGGTGCATATAGCCCTGGCGCCAGCCTATAATGAATTGCTTAAAAAAATGAAGGAGGCGATGCAGGCAGAATTGCATGCTTCACTTGATTCGATCAATAATATATACAAAGGAGTATTAAGCAATACACTGGAAAAACTGGGCGATGCAACAAACCTGTTAAAAGAACAGGGGAGCCTATGGGAGCAGAAACTGCGTTCGATTGAAGAGGGGCAGGTCATCAACTATAAAAAAAACCTGCTTGCACAAATGCAACAGGAGCTGAATGCCGGTGGCACCATCAATACAGTCCTGTTTGATTCATTATTGTTGTCTGTCCAAAAAGCGGAAGGGGTCGACAAAATTATTAACCAGCTCAGATCTTTTAAGAAAAACTTTCAAAAGACCGGCCTGCTGCAAAAGATAGAACAGGCAGAACAAATCCAGAATGATCATGTGCAGGAATGGCTGCAGGATCCGGATAAAATAAAATCGCTGGCAAAAGAAGCGCTGGATCTAAATGGCATACAAAAATTTTTCCTGAATATGAGCCAGCTTTCAATGGGGTTGAACACGGTGAGTCTTAGTCCGCTTACAGTTTACCAGTATTCCATTCAGGGAATCAGCGCGGCTTTTTTTAACAATAAAACTTATTTGTTTGTAATGGCCGGAAAACAAGCCGGGTCAGAAAACCGGTTAGGTGGGCCTTTACCGATTCCATTGACGTATAGTGGTACCAGTATAATGGGTTTACGTGCCGGTAAAGGAGATATATCAGGCTTACATACTCATGTTTCGCTGTTTTCTTACAGGCAAGATAAGGCGAATGATAACAGCGGGGTTTATAACACGGTGCCGAGCCACACCCTGGTGGCTGGTTTTAGTCAGCAAATAAAATTAAATGAGAACAACAGCCTTGGTATTGAGTTGTCAAAATCGGCTCATACCTATAAAATTGATCAAAGCATAGCTGATACCCTGTCCGGAAGCGATCTTGCAAAACAGTTCGTGAACGGTGATGATTTTCTTCAACAGATGGCTATCGCACTACAGTGGCACGGGGAATTAAAGGACCGTGCGTTTAGCTACGACTTACACGGTAGCAAAATTGGCGAAGCCTACAATAATCCGGGCAATCCTTTTCTTTCAAGTGGCACCCTGGAGCTGGGTGGCAGCGGTAAGAAAGCCTTTTTGAAAAACCGGTTGCTGGTTTCGGCAAAAGCCGATTACCATGAATACCGGTTCAATAGCAACAGCACAAAATGGTGCAATTATCATTTCTCTTTCCGGGAAAAATGGAAACTTAAAGGAGGCCAGTATATTTCATTGCAGTACCAGCCTTACTGCGCCGTGCGTTTTCAGGGTAATGCAAAATACAGCGTCATGTCCGGCAATAGCCTGTCGCTGGAAGGGAATTTCAGGAAACGGTTCGGCGCGTTCAGCTACCAGCATACTGCCAGTCTTTCAATCTTAAAAAGCCATTTCCGGCCGGATAGCCTGTCTTCGGGTGGCACAGCATTTCTTTTAAGCTCAATACAAACCATCACCATTAACTCAAAATCATATTACCTGAATTTGCAGTACAACAAAACAGGTTCGCCGGTTCTTATGCCGACAATTAGCACGCAATTAAATGCGGATGCAGGTCTTTCCTACAGCATTTGTAAAGGAGTCCTTGTATCCACGGCCCTAACTTATAACTATACCAGGGAATGGTTTCAGCAATTCGGCATCAAACAAACTATCAGCGGCGCAATAGGGGAGCGTTTTACCGTCAGCGTGTTTGCGGTGATTGCCAAAAACATAAAAACGTACAGGGACAACAATATAGAGAATACCCGGATCGACTGGAGCCTGCAGTATTTATTAAAATAAGCGATAATATGAGAAAAATACTTTTAGCAATACAATACCTGCGCGGCTGTATGACAGTTATATTGCTGGTGATGCCATCCGGCTTTTTGCCGGCGCAGGTAAGCATACAATTTGTTCCGGCATTAAACGGCCAATTCGTAAACGGGCTTTTTACAGCGCTGGTTCAGAATACAACTACTGGCGTATATAATGGTAAGCTTGAGATTACGGTCAGAGATGCCGACGGCAGAACCGTCCTGCTTGCCCGTACACCGTCCTTTTTGATAAGGCCGGGTAGGAATGCCATACGGGCGCTTGCTCCTCAAACCAGTATTGCCTTTGGTAACAGCGCTTTGGCCAATGCGGTTGCGCAAACCGGACATTTTCCCGAAAGCGAATATGAATATTGTTTTGAATGGACCGGAACAGGCAACAAACCCGGAGACGATGTACAGGTATTTGAAAACTGTTATAATTTTTTCGTTCTGCCGGTCATTCCGCTCACCCTGGTATACCCGGGAGATGGTGATGAATTCTGTAATGAAAGACCCGGTTTTAACTGGCAACCTGCAATGCCGGTCAATGGCAGCTACCGGTACCGTGTTCTTGTTACGTCAAAAAATATGGATCAATCACCCATGGCTGCATTAACGGACAATTTACCCGTCCTGCAACAAGATAATATTCCTGGTTTTATGATTCCCTATCCGGCGCATGCGCCCGGTTTACAAAAGAATCACACGTATGTGTGGCAGGTATCGGCCTACGAAGGGAACCGGCGAATAACACAATCGGAAATATGGACATTCCGGGTTAACTGCAACGATAAAAAGCCGGACAGCACCAATGAAAGCTACCGGCAGCTAAGTGATAAGTTGGACGGAAATTATTACCTGGCCAACACGACCCTTCATTTTTCGGTTGTCAATCCTTACAGTTTTGCGATCCTTCGTTATTCAATCACAGAGTTGGCCGATCCGCACGCCAGGATCAATAACCTGCCGCCTATAAAAATAGGCACCGGCCTAAACAAAATAGATATCGGGCTGCAGGAAATCAAAGGCATACAGCCAAACCGGATGTACCTGCTGAAAGTGGAGAATATGGGAGAACATATCCAATACCTACAATTTATATACAAAGGAGATGAAACGCAGCAATAATATACAGACAGCGCTGGTATGCGTAATGATGGCCGCCATGATTTTGGTGGGCGCCAATGAAAAAAACTCCGGCCACAGTAAACCCTTAACAGGAGTCGCGGGGCGACCGCAGGTTAAAAAGACAAATGCAGGGTCAGTATGTGTGCAATTAATGACTGGGCCAGCAACAGCCGGCGATCTAAACAGTGACTTCTGCAATATGCGGGTAACAATAAAGACCAGCCACCCGGTAAAACCATCGCTTATGTCATACATCAACTTTGGAATGAGAAAAAGTCTTTTTGCGGTGCGGGGGCGGGATACCTTCCCCTGTACGGTTTGTGAAAGAATACCGGGCATTATCCCGAATGAATTCATATACCTGGCAGGATTTGATCAGTTGGATCCGGCCAGTGGAATTTTTCGGTTGTGTATTTCCGATACATTGTTAGGGTTTGGTGAACTATCCATGGAAATTAAAAATGAAATACCACAAACACCGGATTAAAAATCAATGCATGAAAAAAATAAGATTTGCGAGAAGGCCGGTGGCAGCTTTTATGCTGCTCTTGTTTACCTGTAATATGGCCCTGCCTTTTGTTGGTTATGCGTTAACCAGCGGACCCGTACAACCGGAAATGAAAGGTTTTGAACCGGCCGGCACAACTGACCTGGTAGACCCATTCACCGGCGATTTTACCTATAACATCCCATTAATGGATGTGGGTGGCTACCCGGTTAATATTGCGTATCATAGCGGCAGTGGTATGGACGATGAAGCCAGTTGGGTTGGCTTTGGATGGAGCCTTAGCCCCGGTGTGATAGACCGGCAGATGCGCGGGCTGCCAGATGATTTTAACGGCAACGGGCCCAATGGCGATAAGATCACAAAAGCATTTCACCTTCGAAATGATATTACCGGCGGGGTGGATTTTAGTTTCTCCCCGGAGGTCTTTGGTTTCAATCTTGGACAGGTGTTAAAGGCGGGCGTACAGGCCGGTGTTTTCTATAACAATAAACGGGGTTTGGGCATTCAGGTTGGTTTAAACGCCAATGCGCCTTTGTTATCAAACGGAAGGGCCAGTGCCGGAACCAATACAGCAGGTCTTTCAGCAGGTGCCAGCCTTAGCTTTAATTCACAGAACGGTGCATCTTTTAACCCCAGTATTAATTTTGCCATTACCGCTAAAAATTTATCCGCTACTGAAGCAAATACCTCCGGCCTGAATCTCGGTGGGTCATTTCAATCCAGGGCTGGACTGCAGGCCATAACCCTGGGGGCGTCATTCCAGAATGAAAAAATGTACAAGGAGACTCAGGGCGTCCGTGCTTTTCAATCGTTCAGTACAGAACTGGCTTCTTCGTATGTCTCCTATGCCGCGCAATCCTTTTTGCCTGAAACCCAGGCCGACTATTTTAATGAATCCTTTGCTGTGTCCCCTCAGTTTGGGCCACAGGCCTGGGGCTTTTTTGCAGGTTTGCAGTTAACCGGTCACTATTCCATGCAGAAAGTAGCCAATCCGTTTTCCACCTACAATGCATACGGTTTTTTGCATTGCAGTGAGGGCAAAAACGACCATCGCGCTTTAATGGATTTTAACCGTGAAAAGGATGTCCCGTATTATGATGGGGTACCCAATCTTCCCATACCGGTAGCAACGCCGGATCTTTTTATGGTTCACGCACAGGATGGTTCTGCCCAGTACCGTGCCTATCTTGGTGGAACAGGTATTTTTTCTGATCATGATGCCAGCAATACAGCCCTGAGTGCTTCATTGGGGGTTGAAGTGGGAGCAGGCGCCGGCTTTAAAATTGGCGCCGATCTGCAGGCCAGTCTGAGCAAAACCATTACCACCAAATGGAAGACGGGTAACAGGCTTTTGTTTGAGGATGACAATAGTTATGATGCTGTTGGCAATTTTACCGGTGCCGGGGAAGTCGCTGGCGCCGACTATGAACCCGTCTATTTTAAAAGAACGGGAGAGCCGCTGCCGGACCAGGGAGGGCTCTATGATAAAACAATGGAAGATATGCCGGTAAGGGTAAAAACCCAGGGCAATCTTTCTGGACCAGTTGCAAAAAATAGCCTGGCAGCCAATGACCATCCGGACCTGGCGATTACCCAAAAAATAGCCCGGGATAAACGGGCCGCGCGAAACAACAGTTTTGGTTATCTGACAAACGACCAGGTAAAGACAGCGGGATTAAACAAAAAGATTACAGACTATTATTTGGCAGCCGGAGGCTATAAACCTTTCCTGAATGCCTGCGCGGCAAACACAGCAGAGGTAAAGCAATCGTATAAAAAGGGGCATCATATAGGCGAAATAACCATTACGGACGACAATGGCGGTAGGAAGGTGTATGGCATCCCGGCCTATAATACCTGGCAGGAAGAGGTGAGTTTTAGTATCGGGCAAAACGCCCGCGCGGAAGATAAATACAAGGGCCTCGTGGACTATTCAGCTGTCGATGCTTCGGTCAATAACAACAATGGCCTGGATCATTTTTATAGCAAAGAAATAATCCCGGCATATGCCCACTCGTTTTTGTTGTCCGGTATTTTATCAGCAGATTATACAGATGTTACGGGCGATGGCATCACAGACGACGATTTGGGAACGGCCATCCGGTTCAATTACTGGCGCAAGACAGATGGGTTTCAATGGCGAACGCCTTATGCCGCGGGCAAGGCTAACTACAATGAAGGCCTGTTAAGCGATAAAATGGATGACCGGGGCAATTACTCCTATGGCAGAAAAGAGTTGTGGTATTTGCATTCCATTGAATCAAAAACCATGGTGGCGGTTTTTGAAACGGGCAACCGGGAAGATGCGCTGGGTGCAGACGCTGCTGGGTACACCGATACGGCAATGGCTAACAGGCAACAATACCTGAAATCCATTCGCCTCTATGCAAAAGCAGACTGGAACAAGAGTTCCAATACCGCGGTGCCGCTTAAAACGGTGCATTTTGTGTATGATTATTCGCTGTTTGCAGACGGCAGCAGCCCGCTGAAAGGTGTACCCAATAATACCCTTGCAGGGGCAGCCGGAAACGAACACATTGAAACAAACCAGGGCGGTAAGCTTACATTAAAGACCATCTATTTTACTTACCAGGGCAATACAAAGGGAGTCTTGCAGCCCTATCGGTTCCAGTATGATTTTAACAGGGGGTATGAATGGAAGCAATATGACCGCTGGGGAAATTATAAAAATGCGACGGATGATAACCCACCGGGCGTAGTCAACGACTACTATTCCTATAGCGGGCAGAACAAACTAAAGGCGGATGCCAATGCAGCGCTTTGGCAATTGACAAAAATCAACACCCCCGCCGGCGGCATGATTGAGGTTTCCTATGAGTCAGATGACTATTTCTATGTGCAGGACAGGAAAGCCATGCAAATGTATCCCTTGGCCGGGGTTGGGGGTGTCATAAACAGTAACAGCAATTATTATGAAGACGATAAAATATTTGTCAGACTTCCGGAAGCCCTGCCTTCAGATGCAGCCCTGAGAGCCAGGTATTTTGACGCGGGAAACGGCAATGCCAGTCAATACCTTTTCTTTAAAGCCCTGGTAAAACTTAAGACTGGTATTAACAGCGATGAATATGTGTCGGGTTATGTGGAAATAGAAAATGTCCACACCGATGTTAAACTGGTTGCCGGGCGTCCTGATATCGCCGAAATAAAAGTTAAGAAAATTAAAGGAGAAGGCGTTACCAAAGAATATCATCCAATAGCCAAAGCAGCCTGGCAGTTTATGCGCCTGAACACACCCGGCATAGTGTACCCCGGTTACAACGTCCGTGAGGATCTTGGCCCGGTTCAATTTGTAAAAGCATTGGTGGGAGCTATAACATCCATATCAGAATTGTTGGCGCCCTTTGATACCAGGGCAGAAATTAACAGGCTGGCGCCATCAATAGACCTGGCTAAGTCTTGGGTTCGCTTAGCTGCGTCCACCAATAGCACAAAAAAAATCGGCGGGCAGGACTACTATGCCAAACTGGGCGGTGGTTCAAGAGTAAAGGAAATAAGCATGAGCGATGAATGGAATAGCCTGTCGCAGTCGGATGCAAAAACCGCAACCTATGGAATGGTGTTCGATTATACAACCCGCATGCAACTGGCCGACGGCGAAGAAGTTTGCGCATCAAGCGGGGTGGCCAGCTATGAACCCATGATTGGAAATGAAGAAAACCCCTTTCACCAACCCACAAAATACCAGCAGAAAATAAAGCTTGGACCAGACAATGCTTTCTTTATTGATGAACCGCTTTGTGAGTCGTGGTTTCCTGCAGCGGGCGTGGGTTATAGCAAAGTAACCGTGCGTAACCGCGGCGCGGATGGTCGTGCAGACACTGATGGTTACAACCTTCATGAATTTTATACCCAAAAAGATTTTCCAACCATCGTTCATCATACATCCATTGATGTACAGCCGTTTGGCGGTGGCAGTATCCTTCAATTGTTGAAGATTAAAAAAAATAACAGCCGGGTGGCTTCCCAGGGTTTTGCTATAGAATTGAATGATATGCATGGTAAGGCAAAATCCGAAAGCGTAATGGACCAGGCCGGCAATGAATTATCAGCCGTGTATTATTATTACAAAACAGATAACGATGCTGGGCCGCAAAAGAAACTAAATAACGAAACCACCGTGCTGAACAATGACGGCAGTGTCAGCAATGCCGTTATAGGACGCGATATCGAAATTTATACGGATATGCGCAGCCAGACCAGTTTTACTGCAGGCATCAATGTAATGATGAATGTGGATGCTATTTACCTGCTTTTTGCCATTGTACCCGTACCGGTTGTATTGCCGTTACCCAATGCGGAATATACCGGTTTCAGGTCTGCTGCTACCATAAAAGTCGTTCAGCAATATGGTATTCCGGATAAGGTTATAAAAAGAGAAAATGGGTCCCAGCTTACAACCGAGAACCTGGCCTGGGACGCAGGTACGGGACGGGTACTGTTAACCCGTACACAAAATGAATTTGATGATCCCGTGTATCGCCTCAGCTATCCCGCGCACTGGATGTATGAAAAAGGCATGGGTCAGGCGTATAAAAACCTGGGACTGGAGATCCTGCATTTCACGGCCAGCGTTGGTGATATAATTCCTTCACTAGCCACCGGTTTGCTGGTTCCGGGTGACGAATTGCTGATCGAAGACAGTACTGGCAACAACAGGAAATACTGGGTCAACAATGCCGGCACCCGGGTGTCTCCAAGATTGGTACTCATTGATAGCGATGGCCAACCTGTTACCATACAGGGAAATGCAACCATTGTCCGTTCTGGTCGCCGGAATATGCTGGATCTATCCGCCGGTCATTTGCTTTCCCTGGTGAATCCCATAAGGAATGGAAGGTTGGAAACAGGCGTTTTTACAAAAGTGCTGGATGCAACTGGAAATATGTATGATGAGGAGTGGGCCATCGGGGCAGCCAATACAACGAAAACGATCCTGCAGTGCCCAGCTGGTTACAAAACGGATTTTTTCGGCCGTTGTTATAAAGACACCGTAATAGTGGGCGACCCTTCCTATTCGGTAAACACAACTATTGTACGGCAAAAGAACCGTTTGTATTCAACCTGCGGCAGTTTTCTGACAAACCTTTCAGGCGCTTATCTAACGGCCGGGGCCGCAGACCCCGCAGGCACCGGCAAGGTTTTATTAAAGACGCCGGGTATCTGGCAAAATGGTACTATACCTTGCGGCACCGGAACAACAGGTGATTTAGATGGGCCTTTAAACCGTTCGGGGATATGGTTGTCGGAGAGAAGAAATAATAATTATTATAACCAGTGGGTGGGTATCAAAACCCGCGTGTTTATCAGTCGGTTTGATGTTAGCAATATCTCGGCGGATGGCCGGACCGGTCTTATTTTTCTTGGTTTTGGTTCGCAGCACAGTATCGAAATAAGGATAGACAATATTATTGTTGCGGCCCGCAACAGGAATGCGGACAATTCCAATGTCAGCCCATTCCGCAGCTGGCGGATAAAACCGGTGCGGATAAGCCTTGATCAGCAGCATGAAATTTTTATAAAAGTAAAAAATGAAGTTGCGAATAGTGAAGCCGCCGTAGGGGTGGAGCTGTATAACAATACCTACAATGAATTGAAAGCATCTAGCTGCGTGTATGAGCGTTGCCTGCCCTGTAATTTTTGCAGTGCGTGCCGTACGGCAGACGCCGCAATCAATCAAACCTGTAACGGCAACACATACGCCAATGCTATCTGGAGTACAAAATGCCTTGTTGGACAAAGATTCAATTTTCACACAACGGCAGGCGGTACCGCGATAACAGATTTTGACCCCATTTGCCCGGGAACTTTGTTTACGGACGAGCGTTGTCAGCTCAGGTGCAGGTCAACAAAGCGCGTATATGCAACCCGGATTGCCAGAACCTATTGCGATCTCCCAATTGGGCAGGTTGTTAACCCTTATGTTGCCGGTCTTCGCGGTAATTGGCGCTTGCAACGCTCTTTTGCATACCATACAGACAGGGATAGTAAACCTCCCTATATCAGGCCGGGAGACCCTGATATACCGGAAAAAACAGATATCCGTGTGTCCGGCACCTACTCCACGTTCTCGGCGTTTTGGCAATATGAAGGCATTAACTGGCTGGCCGCCTGGAACCAGCCGGTAAAAGATCCAGCCTGGATAAAGGTCAGCGAAGCAACTTGCTTTAACCAGAAAGGAGAAGAAATAGAAAATACGGATGCGCTTAACCGTTACAGCGCTGTACAGTTTGGCTACCTGCAATCGGCCGTTACGGCGGTTGCCGCAAATGCCCGGTGTACCGATATTGGTTATGATGGCTTTGAAGACTACGACTTTAACTACAGCAGTTGTAGTAACCCCGACAGTTGCAACCTGGATGGGCATTTCAGTATCCGCGGATTATGCCATCGTTATCCATCCGGCATCAGCCCCGATACCAGCTATGCCCATACCGGCAGGAACGCATTAAAAGTAACTGCTGCCGTGCAAGACGCCAGTATAACAAGCCCGGTAAACCCTGTCACCGGTACGGCCCTATATACATTTACCGGCAATACAATGATGCTTACAGACAATGGCATATTAAAGGGGTTCAGACCACAGGCGGGTAAAAAATACCTGGTAAGCGCCTGGATAAAAGACGATGGCAACAATGTACAGCTTGATCCCGCAACAGGAAGTTCGGGAACTGCGGTGGAAGTTATCACGGGCGGACAAACTTTCAGTACCCTGAAGGCAGGCCCGCGGATAGAAGGATGGCGGAAAGTTGAAACTATTTTCCTGATTCCCGTAACCGCGGCGGATATTAAAATACGATTCCGGCCGGGGGCGGCCGCGGTGGCCTGGTTTGATGATATACGGGTGCAACCGGTGGATGCACAGATAAAAACATACGCTTATGACAATCGCAGCATGCGTGTTTTGGCGGAGCTAGATGAAAACAACTTTGCCAGCTTCTATGAATATGACGATGAAGGGGTGCTGATACGCGTAAAAAAAGAAACGGAAAGAGGGATTATGACAATTAAGGAAAGCCGGTCAACATATAGGATAAAAAAATAACAGTATGAAGCCTTTGATAAAACAAATGACAGTAATATGCCTATGCCTGTGGCCAGGGATTATAGTACAGGCGCAGATTGATCCTTTTGCTGTTATGCAAAAGATATGCGCTGCGTATAAATCCGGAACGCCTCTCAGGTTCTATGGCAGCATGAGCATGTACCTGAAAAGCAACCCTGACAATATCATTGAAAAAATGCACAGTAGCTATATGGTAGACGGCACAAATTTTATATGCAGTATTGGGCCGCTGGAGTTGTTATCAAACGATACATATTATGTTTCGGCCGATAAAATGGCTAAGTTGATAATGATCGGCCATAAGAAGGACCTGGCCAACGGTAAACAGATCCCCGTATTGAATGCCGATCGGTTTAAAAAATGGATAAAAGAAAAACGGGTACAAGCTGTGGTAATACCCGGCTACACCCGTTCCGTTCTTAAATTAACAGACTCCGGAGGTGAAACGGGCTACTACTTGTATAAGATTGAGTATGATAACGGCACGGGCTACATGAAGCAGGTATTGCTGGAAACGGCCGACCCAAACGATACATCCCGGAAAACAATGGTATTGAAAATAACCTATACCACTCCTGTTGCCCGGCAAAAAGATAACAACACTTTTTCTGAACAACATTTTTTTTCCATCACTGCAAACAAGGTGCAACTGGCACCTGCCTATAGAGGATACCAGCTTATCAACCAGCTATAAAATATTGTTATGCAAGACTGTCGGCGTTGCTATCGAACGATAAAATTAAAGGCAGTGTTGTTGATCGCGACACTCACAATGTCCTGTACGGTGCTGAAATCGCAAACTGAAAAATATATCCAGGTATTGACCGGGGATATTAAAAAAGGTGATACCTGTGTGGTGCTAGATGATAAGTTCCGGGATGCAGAAAAATGGGCTACCGTAGAAAAACACTTAACGGTTAATAACCTGGTAACTTTTGAGATTCGGTATGATACAAGCGCCAACTATTTTAACCGGAATTTTTCTTGTACCCTGCAAGTCGATATTGAATATCAAAAAGCCGATGGTGAACAGCAGGTGTTAAAAAACATTTCGCTGCAGGTTAACTATGACACCCTCCCGGGCAGCACACACCAGGGTATTGCATATTATAAATTCACCGGCGGTCATCGGGTGAAAATAACCGTCAGCAAGATAAAGAGCCAGCAATGGGACAATAAACTGCCTCCTGTTTTCCGTATCAGGAACGAGATATTTATCCAACGGGCCTATGCATTGAACTTACACGATCCCGCGTTGGCGGTACTGTCTTATTCAGGTAATGAGTCTGCCCCTTCTTCCGTCACTACCCAGTTGGGAAGCCGTATATCCGGCACCAGGGTGGCGGATCTGCCAGGCCAGCAGGTAACAATCAGTTGGGATGGTTACAATCCCGCGTTTCCCCAATACGATTTTGAATGGACTTTTTATGATGATAGTAGCCTGGTTGGTTCTTCGGTAAACAGGGATGATTTCTCCTTTAGCCAGCAGGCGTTGGAAGCAGTATTTAAAAACAATAGCAGTCGTATTACTATCGGACTGCCTTTTTACCAGCTGAATATCATTTACAACAAAGGCTGGGTATTTCACCGGGTGCGGGGTATTCGGTACGATGCAACAACGGGCGATAGAACGGAAGGAGCCTGGAGTTATGCAGGGAGTTACCAGCATAACGGAAATGCCTACGGCCTATTGCGATCACAGGGTCACGAAGAAGACCTGAACTGGCAGTATAACGTGTCCTTTTCGGAAGAGGGGAAACGCCGGGAAATAGTAGACTACTTTGATGGAAACCTGCGCAAACGTCAATCCGTAACACTTAATAACGATTATACCGGCAGTAGGGCCTTGGTGCAGGAAAACATACCGGATGCACTGGGGCGTATGGCAGTGAATATTCTTCCGGCACCCACAGACGAAACGTCCATTCATTATTTCCGCGACTTCAATAAAAGCGCCGTTTCGGATTTGCCCTATAGTTATTCAGATTTTGAGACACCTGGCTCCTGCTTATCAGTGCCTTCTGCCATGAGTAATCATTCCGGTGCGGCAAGATATTATTCAAATTTCAACCAGCTAAAAGGCGATAACAGCAATGCCTTTTATTTTACAAAATACATACCCGATGCCGGTGGCTATCCATTTGCGGTAACCGGTTTTACACCAGACAATACCGGTCGTATCCGTTTCCGTGCTGGGGTGGGGCCGGTATTGCAACCAGGCAAACCACCCGCAGAAGATCATACTACCCGGTATTATTATGGTAAACCACAGCAGGAAGAATTAGACAGGTTGTTTGGCAATGAAGCGGGCGACGCTTCTCACTATCTCAAAAACATGGCGATAGACGCTAATGGCCAGGCCACAGTGTCTTATTTGAACGCTTCAGGGCAAACGGTGGCAACAGCGCTGTCGGGTCTGCGGCCGGTAAACTTGCAGCCATTGCCCAACTATCAACTGAAAAACACAGCACTTATTACTGCACTTGGCAGCAAAAACGATATGGTGCGCGATCCTGCCCATCTTTCGCTTACCTATAGCAGCACTTTTTTAGCCGCGGCCCCCGGCAGTTTTACCCTTCAATATGATTTTACACCACGCAGCCTGCAGGTATTGTACGGGGTAGAAAATGAAAAAATCTGCGCCGATTGCTATTATGATTTATTGATCAGGGTGACCGATAACTGCGGTAATCCTATACAATCAGTTAACCAGGAAGCGATATTTACGGAGAAAACAACTTGTGAGCCCGCACCTACCCGCCAGAAGGGTACTTTACCCGTAAATATTGAGCAGCCGGGAGAATACAATATTTCGTACCAGCTAAAACTTAGTCGAAAGGCCATTGAATATTACAGTGATCAGTTCCTGGTCCAAAATACTTCGCTGGCAAAGGAAAGCGATTTCCGGCGCAGCTACCTGCACAAAATAGATATCAGCGGTTGTTTTAATGATTGCAAAACCTGCCTGGCCGCGCTCGGCGCAGAAGCTGATTTCATGTTGCATATGACCGGGATTTTACAGCACGACAATAATATTATTTCCAACGTTGAAGACAGCGCCTGGATAAAAAATTTGTATAAGCAATTGCTAGACGAATGCAACCTGTTACAGCAGGGTTGCGGCCAAACAGAATCGCCCTGTGAGCTGCAAACCCTGCAGCTAAAAGAGGATCTTACACCAGGCGGACAATACATGCTGTATGATCCGACCACAAATAAATTTATAGAACGTGATATCAATGTTTTTTTAAAAAACCGGAACGCTTTAACTACCCCGGTCACCATTAATGGCGTAAGCAAACCCTTTAACCAGTTAAGCGAGGTGGAAATTATTGCCAATTGGCAGGACGACTGGGCAACTATGCTTTTAGCCTGGCACCCGGAAAATAAAAACAACTGTTTTATTGACGCTTGTGCGTTGAATGCAGAAAGCGACATGTATGACAATCGTTTTCTGAATACCGATGATGCCCGTCAGGCGCACACGCAGTTTTATTGGTTTGGAGACGACTATCGCTCTGTCATAAACAATGATCCCTGGTTTAAGCCCGGTGCCGGCGGCGCCACCAAAAAAGTAGGCTTCCTGTCGCTGTTGAATAATTACCGGAATACGGGTCTTGATATCATGTCCTTTGTGCGGTGGAATGTTTACTGCCAGGATAAGGCTTCCGGCAACTACACCGCCCAACCGGGTAAATGTGCGCGTACGGCAGCCTGTAACCGTGAAGTAGACGAATGGGCGCTCTTTAAAGTGTTATATTATTCTGCTAAAGAGGAAATAAAGGAAAAGGAGGCAGCTTGTGATGTTAGTGATCTGTTCACTGATCCCCTGGCCGCAATGTTGCAGGTTACCAACCCGTCTGCCGTTATGGAGGGAGATTGCGCGGCGCTTTCATTGTTCGGGATATCGCAGCGTAACGGGGGAATAGCGATACAATACAATGGTGTGCAAAAGATAGCCCGGGAGGTGACTGTCCGGTATTTTGCAGTAAGCGCGAATGGCCAGGTGGATAATAATGCGGGTGGAAGCATGCTATTTCCCGCAAGCACCGCCCCCGGCACGATACAAATGACGGCTGGTAATGCCAACCTGTTATATAGTATTGATTTTGCACGTTGCGATTTGGCTCACCCGTATTACACCAAAACGCGCCGCAATTACAATGGTGTAACCCTTGCCTCCGTTGGTACACAAGTGCAAAACAAACCCAGGGAAGAACTGAACCAGAACGCCGGTTTTGCCATCACCAGGGAATGCAATGAAAGTTGCGAACAGGCCGCAGATGGCTGGATGCAGCAACTGGCCGGTTGCAACCTTGAATTCAGTTCTACTGAATATACGGCGCTAAGAGAGGGATTGATAGCAGTATGCAAGAGCAGTTGCCGGGTCAATGTGCAGGACCATCCCTTTGGGGCATCTACCACGAATATTGCCACTGAGCACGGCGATAAGACTTTTAAAGATGTATTGTTGCGCGTACTGGGGTCGCTGCGCTTTTCTGCCATCTGCAACGACCTACTGCTCAGTTTTCCTCCTGCTATAGATGCATTACCATTATATACCAATGAACAGGTACGCACCTTACGGGATTGCGCCTATGATAAATTGAAATCCTGGAAAAGCATTTACCAGCAAAGCCGGGGATACAGCAGTCTTGCGGACTATATAAAAAGCAATATTGATTCCTTCTTCTCATTAACCGATGAAGAAATAACAAGCCTCCTGGTTGCCTATGAGCAAAATTGCGTAACGCCCAGGGCGATACTACTGCCAGCTTCGCTTAGTTGCAATGCCTCACAACCCAAAACCTGTTTGTCCTGCACAGAATTACAGGATGAGGCCTTAAATTTTATGACTGAGTATAATTATGTCAGCAGCGATACCACTGGCTACTATGAATTGCTGGCCAGGTTTGTCAACCGGAAATATGGGTTTAATCTTTCTTCGGTTGATATCTATACAGGGTTGCAACAATGCACCGCAGATACTGCTGTGGTTTCAAAGGATACCATTGATTGCGCAAATATTCTCAGTGCATACAAACATTTCCAGCAATTAATACCCGTTTGCACTGTATGTAACCCCAACGGTCTCAAAGCAGACAGCCTGTACAAAACACAACTCACCCATTGGTTAAATACAGAAACAGGTCACCAGTTAAGTTTTGACTATTATAGCAAGCTGGCAACATCCTGTAATATTGCTTTTGACTATCCGGCAAAGCATTTAACGACATGCGACACGGAAACCATAGCCCCAACCAGCGCGCCGCGATTGATCAACTGTTGCATGCCTTTTGCAGAACTGGAACAATTTAAACAGGTCTTTGCCGACTCCATTGATGCCCGCCTGCTGGCCCTGTATTTTTCGTTGCTGCGTGTGCAAGGGTCTCCACCAATTAACCTGCCGGTGGCCAATTATACCTGGCCGTACGACTCCATACTTTACTACTTCCACAATTTCAGGATTGCCGGCGCTTATCATATTACGGTGGGACCCGATTCAATAACCAGTTATACGCCCGACTATTCAAGCGACTGCCAATCCCTAACGCTTAATTTTAAAACCGGTCAGGGTGCAGGCAATGCGCCATTGTACGTGTTGTGTAATAAACCGATGGAACCAACCCTGGCAGTGGACGAGAACAACTGCATCAACCAGCAAATCAGCGTGGCCATGAGTAATTCCCACAGCGATTACCTGGAATACCTGGAAAAAATGCAACGCGATTACCGCGATGCTTACTATACAAAATGCCTCAGTATTACACCTCGCTTAACGCTGGAAGCGGTATATAACCAGCCACAGGAATACCAGTACACACTGTATTACTATGATCAGTCCGGCAACCTCGTAAAAACCATACCACCAGCGGGCGTGCAACCAATTGATGAGGAGACTGATGGTGCCGCGCGGATGGAACGGGTGAAGAATGCGCGGTTGGCAGACAAGGATTATTGCTATGAATACAGCGATGCACCGGCGATGAATGGAACTGCCCAGATAACCATTGCGGACAGACCGGAGATACATCAAAACGCCGGGCCTTTTACAGTTGAGGCATTTGTTAAGTTTGACAACCCCGCGCTGACCCAGACCATACTTACAAAGCAATCAGTCAACAGTCTCGATAATAAAACGGACGGCTATAAGATCTATATAAACAATGGCCGCCTAATGGTAGACATGGCAGCGCACGGCAGCGAACGATGGATGCAGACGCTTAGTAAATTGGTACAATATCCCTGGCCGGCGCCATACGCCAATCAGCCACCGGTAACCATACGCAGTAAGGTTCAGGTGCCGGTGCCCCGTGCATTGTATCGATCACTCACCGCCAGGGTAACCAGCAATTTCAGCACCCTGGTGGGTAGCGGCCAATGGTACCATATCGCCATTCAAAACACTGGCAACTGGAGCAATCCCGTGCGTGTATATATTAATGGCAGCCTGGCTAACCTTGATCTGGAAGCTAACGTATATGATTATACGCCCTCAGGACCGCCCGAGCTACTTGCTGCGGATATCGCCGCCGGCACTACTATGCTCGATTTTAGTTACAGCGCTACCACGGTTCCCCTGAACCTCAACAATGGGAACGCCGCCAACCTGGTAATTGGCGCCGAAACAAGTGGCCTGCTGGGCAGTATTAAACAGGTGCGTCTATATAACCGCGCATTACCAGTCACTGAAATCCGCAGCAATGCGTTCAGTACCTGCCTGGTGCCGCAATCTGAAGGCAGCCTGGTAGTCTGGCTGCCCTTGAACCGTGAAGAAAAAGGCGGCAGTAGTACGGACCGCGTTAACCAGTTGTCAACCATCAATACCCGCACGGTTTTTAGTGAGGCCTACCAACCGGTATACCCCACCCATCGCCTGGCCACCCGCTACTATTATAATTCACTCAATACAGTTATCAGGCAATCCACCCCCGATGGTGGTTCCACCAGTTTTTGGTACGATTTGCCCGGAAGGCTGGTGGCCTCTCAGAATGCGGAACAAAAAACATCCACGCGGGGAGAAACAAACAACAGGTATAGTTATATTAAATACGATGCACTGGGCCGGATAACCGAAACCGGAGAAAAAACGGGAGCAACCAGCATGACGGCGGCAATCGCAAAAACAGACCCCGTTATTGTCAACAGTTCCATTAATAACTGGCTGAAAGCCGGAACCGATATGCAGTTGGTTCAAACCATCTATGATCAGCCCAATAAAACGATTGTAACCGATAACAGCATTACCGGCAACCAAAATATGTATAATACCTCCCGTAAAAGAGTGGTTGCCACTATTTACCGGGGCACAACCGGCGACCCGGCAGATTATAACAATGCCACCCATTTCCAGTATGATATCTGTGGCAATATAAAACGTCTCTGGCAGGAGAACAAGAAATCGGTAACCGGTTCTCCCGTTAATATGCTCCGGGACTTCCAGTACGATTATGACTTGGCAAGCGGGAAAGTAAACTACATCATTTATCAAAAAGACAAGGGTGATCAGTTTATATACAAATATGATTATGATCCCGACAATCGGCTGCTCCGCGCTTACAGTGGGCGCGATATGAACACATTGCAACTGGATGCCGGTT
>JBDTVE010000267.1:0-5846 GCA_040007355.1 Bacteroidota bacterium
GCTAAAGGATTCCCCGCTAATGGTTCTCACTTAGAATTTATTTTATATTTAATTTTTAGATGGTTAACGAATGCCTGGAGCAAGCTGGTGATTGGTAATTTTTCTACCGTAAAAGTCCGCGGGGAAGAATCATAGAAACTTTACCCATCTGGTTTGTAAGCGGAACATGTTAAGTAGCTATTTAATTAAAACAAAAACCGCAGTACCCTATGAAAACGATCATCAACGCAGCTATTCTTGCCGCGTGTCTAATTTCCTTTTGCACAGCTGGTTTTGCACAGCAGGTAGCAAATGCCATCCCCAACGCTGTTTCGCCCGACGGTCGGATTGGCTTTTTGGAATTCAGGCCATCGGACTACGGCACCCAGAAACACCCTTTAATTATTTTCCTTCATGGAATCGGTGAAAGGGGCAATGGAACCACGCAGATAAATTCGGTTGCCAATAACGGAACGCCTTACTATTGCGCACACGGTGCTACCATGCGTTTTACCGTTGGCGGCCAGACTTCCTCCTTTGTTGTACTATCACCACAGCTCTGTGTGCAATACGGTTACTGGCCTACGTTTTATGTTAAAGAAATGATCAAATATGCCAAGGCCAACCTGCAGATAGACACCAACCGCATTTATGTTACAGGATTAAGCCTGGGCGGTGGCGGCATCTGGAGGCTGATAACCGACACGCAGAATTTTGACCACACGTTTGACGGAACAATAGCGGCGGCGGCACCCGTTTGTGGTACGCAGGAAGAAAATGATTTTGATTTTTGCTCAACCATCGGCACCAATCATTTGCCGGTATGGGCCTTTCATTGCATGGACGATGGAACCGTGGGTGTGGGAGCGACCCAGCATGCGGAAATACTCGGCAATATCTGCGGTAATTTCTCACCTGCGATGAAATTCACCTACTACCAGAGTGGTGGGCATGGCGGCGCCTGGTTAAATGCGTACGATACCGGTCATATCACCCGCACCGTAAGCGGGGGTGGTAGTTTCACCGCCATACCCAACCTCTACGAATGGTTCCTGTCATATACCCGGGCCACGGCGCCCGTAGCGGTTGCCGGACCGTCTCAAATCATTAGCACCACCACGGCGCTATTAAATGCAACCGGGTCCTATTCTCCCAATGGATCCATAACCAATTATAGTTGGCAGCAGGTAGGCGGGCCTTTTCCTGTGACCATTTCAAACGCCGGTTCTGCTACCGCTACCATCAGCGATATGATCCAAGGGGGCGACTATTCCTTTAAAGTAACGGTTACAGACATAGCAGGAATTTCCAGTTCCGCAGTAACCGATGTTACCGTGCTGTTTTCATTGCTGCCAGTTCAATTCACCTATTTTATAGGACAAAAAACAATCACCGGCAATCTCCTGCAATGGGAAACGGCAACAGAACAAAACAACAACTATTTTACAGTTGAACGGGGTATGGATGGCAAACAGTTTACAGCCATTGCCCGGGTTACAGGTGCCGGCACCAGCACTACGGCCAATAACTATAGCTTTACGGATTTACAAGGTGCTGCTACCCCTGTTTACTACAGGCTACGACAGACCGATAAAGACGGGAAATCCAGCTTTTCGCAGGTCATAACGGTAGGTACCGGAAATGCTCCAAATGCTGCTCAAACATATCCCAACCCGGTACAGGACAACCTGCATATTGCAGTCAGCAATGACGTAAAAGGGAATGGCAGAATTATCGTGTACGAATTAACCGGGCGCACCATCAGTGAGCAGGCAATTGTAAAAAATGACCAGGCATTCAATACCGTGATAAACATGAACGGGCTTGCACCGGGTTTGTATGTGGTTGAAATAAAAATCGGCGATACATACCGGCATACGCAACGCGTAATGAAAAAATAATCAACGGAACGGTTTATAAAAGGAAAAGGTGGCAAGTTCCAGCATGGGCTTGTCACCTTTTGTGTCTCCATAACAATATATTTCGTCGTATTGAGAAAGATCAACATGGGCATTGATGCGGTTCACTTTCTCTCTGCCATGACAATTGCGGCCCTGTATACGTCCCGTCAGCAGACCCCGGCTGGATTCAAGCAGGGTGCCCATAAGCCGTATATTGTTTTGCCTGCACCAGGTGGCTATCCAGTTTTCGGCGGAGGCTGAAACTACCACGATGTCCGTGCCTGCGGCTGCCAGCTTTTCTATTTCCCGAAGAGCTTTCGGGCGCAACAGCAAAGGAAGGCGGGCAGCGGCAAATGCCTCGCAATGCTGCTGAAAGGCGGTCAAAGACAATCCCTTGAAAAAATAGCTCAGTATTTTCTCTTTGGCAGCCTGGTTGGAAATAATACCGGCTTTGTACGCTACTAAAAAGGGGGCGTTGACAAGAAATCCCAGGTAAAACCTTGTATTACCCTTACAATATTTAATTATTTCCAGCAGCGTATCGCGGGTGGTAATTGTGCCGTCAAAATCAAAAAAGGCGATGCGTTTCTTCACAGCTTCATTTTTTTAAACTGGAATTCAGGAATACATTTAATCACCAGCATGATCCACCGCCACATCCACCGGATATAGATAACATTTTTTCTTTTTTGTACAGATTTGTAAACAGCCGCGGCTACTTCTTCCGGTTGCGCGGTCAGGGGGGCCGGCAGAGTTAAATTTTCGGTCATCTTAGTATATACAAACCCTGGTTTCACCGTTACCACGTGTACATTGTCTTTGAAGAGTTTGTTCCTGAGCCCGTCAAGATAGGCCGTCAGCGCGGCCTTGCTGCTTCCATAAATGAGTTTGCTTTGCCGGCCCCTTTCACCGGCAACCGAGCTGATACCCACTATACAACCGGCTTTTTGTGCCTGGTAGCTGGCCGCAACCGTGTTTAAAATGGAAACGGCGCCGGTATAGTTGCTGTTGATCATTCTTTCGGTGATGTTCCAGTTGCTGAATGCCAGGTCTTCATCCTCCATGGTGCCAAATACACAGATGGTCACATCGGGACGGGGATTGAGTTGCTCAAAAAAAGAATGATGGGTACTGAACTGTAGCGCATCAAATTCATGCAGGGAACAAGCAGTGTTATACCGGAGCGCCAGGTCGGTTATAAAGGGCGCCAGCCTTTCGTTATTCCGGGCTGCCAATTGCACGGCGTAATTGTTTTGCGCAAATGTTCTTGCAATTGCCATAGCCATGTCTGATGTGGCTCCTAAGATTAATACAGTGGGCATGTAATTGGGTTGTTTTGATTGTTCCTTTTTAAATGATACGGCGCAAAGAACGGATAACGGGATTAACTAAAAATGGAATTGTTTTTCCAGTATAATAATGCGCAAAAGCTAGCGATCCATAAGATCAGGGTAACCTGTATGAAGCGGTCTTTATATAAAACATCAGTGGGTGATCCTGCCTTGTTCTGCACCAGTATAATCTGCAGGTAGCGCATTAATCCCGCTATTACAAAAATGGCCGTATAATACAGGTGATAAGTGCCGGTATGGGCAATGGTTACCGGCGAAACGCAATACATGATATAGGTCATAATAATAATGGCACTGAACATAGACAACATGGTGTTCAGGAAGTCAACATTATACCCCTTGATGGCTTTGCGCATATCCGTTCCTGTTTCCATTTTCAGGATGGTATCATCGCGGCGTTTGCCAATGGCCATAAACAAGGCCAGCAGCAGAACCATCAGGTTTAGCCATACGGAAACGTCTATCGCCGCCGCATAACCGCCGCCTTTCACCCGGAGTGAAAACCCAATCGCTACAATCAGGATGTCGAGGATAGGGATATTTTTAAGTCCGAAGGAATAGCCCATATTCATAATAAAATAAAACCCCAGTATGGAAATAAACCGGTATTTGGGATCCGCATAATACGCCAGTCCAAAACCGGCAATCAGCAAAACAGCAGCTATGGCCAGGGCAGTAGAAGGCTTTACCTGGCCCGATGCCAGTGGACGCAATCTTTTTTTTGGATGCTTTTTATCATCTTCAATATCGCGGTAATCATTGATAATATATACCGTGCTGGCCACAAAACAGAAGGCGGCAAATGCGGCAAGCAGGTGCTCAATCCTGGGTATGTCAAATAATCGCCCCCCAAAAAATACTGGTAGAAACAAAAAAAGGTTTTTGGCCCAGTCTTTTGGTCTCAATAGTTTAATAAAAGGAAGCATAACAAGGTTGATTGTATGGCCGCCAAGGTACTCCATAAATATAACCTGCACAATACCACTTTGCAGGATGACGATGGTTTGTTATTTTAGAAGCGAAATTTAATCGCTATGAAGAAATTACTGGCCACGGGAGAAGTTTGTTTGATAATACTGCTGGCATTTTTCCCGCTTTTTGGCACTTTCCCTTACAGGATTAATATTTTCCTGTCGTATGAGGGCGCTTACCGTATGTACGAGGGCCAACTTCCTTTCAGAGACTTTGGTATCCCGCTGGGTTATATGTACTGGGTGGTTCCCGCCCTGTTCTTTAAAATTTTCGGACCTTATATGATGAGCCTGGTAAAGGCGCAGGTATTTTTAAACATTGTTGCAGGTCTTTCCTTCCGGTCCATTTTAAAAAGTTTACCCGTCAAACCGGGTCTGCGCTTCCTCTGTATATTGTTATTTATTATTTCCTATTCTTTCCTGAATTACTGGCCCTGGTACAACCACACCGTTATTGTATATGAGTTGGTTGGTCTGGCCATGCTCATGAAGTTTATTTTTGGCGCCGGCAAACCCCGCCGGTACGGCTGGCTGCTGCTCAGCGGCATGTTTGTTTTCTTTTCCTTTTTTACCAAACAGGATGCGGGCGGCATGGCCTTTTTGATTTGCCTGGCCCTGGTACTTTATAATGCAGTTAATGAAAAAGACTGGAAACAGCCGCTCGTCTTTATTGCTTCCGCTGCAGTCACCGGTTTTTTGATGATAGCACCTTTTTTGAAATACAAGTTTGGCTATTGGTTTAACCATGGCCAACCACCGCATATTTCAAGAATATCAGTTGGCGATATTGCAGAAGACTTTTTCAGCAACTCACCCTGGATCAAGTTTTATATTTTTATTATCCTGTTGCTGCTGCTCGTTCGCATAAAGTCTTTTAAACAAATTTGGAATAAAAAGACCGATATGGTTTTTATCCTGCTTACCCTGGGCATACTAACGGAGGCAGCAATTTTTCAAACTACCAGTTATATACCGGCCGACAATAATATCTTCTTCCACAGCTTTGCAATTGCCTTTATCCTGGCCCTGCTATCCGATTACCTGCCGATAAATTTCGAATCTTTTAAAACCATTACCATTGCTGGTTTTGGTATGCTGTTGTGGTGGAGCAATGTGTATTGGAAATATTTGTCGAAATACATTATTAACCCCGGTTCGGTCATAACCAATACAGACGGAATCGTGAATAAGAACACTTATCTTATACAAAAACCCGATACTTCCGATGTACCCATGAACCAATGGCGCACGCCCCGGCTTAAATCTTTTCATCAGATGCTGTTGCCTGGCCCCACCGTAGATGGTATAGAACGGCTAATGAAAATGGACCTGGTAAAAAACAACCCGCATGTAAAAGTGCTGAACATGACGGAGCTTACACCCCTGGCATACGAAATGAAATTCAGCCTTGAACGCAGCCCGGATTACCCTTTATGGTTTCACAAAGGAGTTGGCATGTTCCAGCAGCAGACAGACATGTTTTGTGAGCGAATCAAAAATAATTATTATGATCTCGTGTTGTTTGAATATATCCCGTTTCTAAATAATTTTTATCCTTTCCAGGTTAGAGATTGCCTGCTGCGGTATTATGACCGGGTAGACATATTTACCGCGCCACGGAAACCTTCCATACAGGCCTGGGT
>JBDTVE010000268.1:0-30710 GCA_040007355.1 Bacteroidota bacterium
CATAAAATCAATTGCATAACCACCCTCACGTAATATGGGCGAAATCTCGATTATTATCGGGTTGAAACCAAATTTCTTTAACCAAAATGCAAGTGTCACACCTGCAATGCCAGCTCCTGATATTAAAATGTCCTTATTGTCCATAGTGTCTGTCTTATCATTGGCTATAACGTTTGTATTGTCGAATATACGAACAGATATTTCTATCCAGCCAGGAAAATTGTTCCGCTATGTATCAGGCTGTTAGAATAGT
This sequence comes from Bacteroidota bacterium, assembly GCA_040007355.1. GTDB lineage: Bacteria > Bacteroidota > Bacteroidia > Chitinophagales > Chitinophagaceae > JACMLD01. Next base: position 254 of record JBDTVE010000268.1, read on the forward strand.
TTGTGCAAGATTTTAAGCTAGCCTGAAAACATGCGACAATACAACTGGCCTGGCGCGACAATTTGTTATAAAAAATCCTTTAGGTCCTCTACCGGACTTAGAATATTTAGCTGTCCTTGTTTGTTGCTTGCAGATACTTAAATGCCATTGCCTTATTTATATCTTCTTTGCTCAGCACTTGAGAAGTAGGATCACTTTTTCGGGTTGGGTTATACTCCAGAAGAACTTATCTCCTTTTTAATACTCGTTTTAATAAATTTCAGGACATTTATCCTGCGGAGCAGCGTATTCTCTGTCAGTTTAAACTTAGCTAAGAAGTATTCGAGGTAACCTTTGATTCGCCGGTTGTTAAATCCTCAGCCCGCACAATGTTCATCATCCGCAAGAAGCTACCTATTTCATTGAGACATGTTGCCGGTTAGATGAACTATTTCAATGCTGTTAATATATCTGTCCCCTTTTTTTTAAAGGCTACAAAAGATTGAGTGCCAGTCCGGTTATATTGAGGCATAGCTTCGCTACCTCACTCACAGCGCATCCCTAAATATAGCAATTAGAAACTAGAATTCATAACAACGGCAAGGCCCTGCAGGTTTCCTGATTATTCGCATCAAAAAACAGGGTTTTCCTGGAGTCTATTACATCCAATTACGAGATTTATTAATATGATTTTTTTACTTTCGGCTTTCGTAGATTCGAAAAAAGAAACCGTGATGAAAAATCTGGTGAAAAGGCCACGGCCCTTATTGCCTTTGAGGTCCCCTTGAAATGGCGTCTATCCGCCAACAGTTTAAGAATGGCAGCAGGTCCTTTTCATCAATTGCAACATATATTTAAAGCGATAGGTACCGCCAATAAAAAGAAAATCTGCCGGCGCGCCATCGTTTGGTATTATTTTTTTCTTTCCCTGCAGGCTTTAATACCGGCCATATTTATAGGCAGGCAACTGAATGCCACATTAACCGGTACCGCATTCTTTACATACCGCTACCGGGGCCTGGTATTCATTGGAGCATCCCTGATCATCAGTACCTTTCCCCATTAAAGGCGGGTTTGTAACCATGATGGACAATACCGGTATTGAAGTATCTACCCGCAGACGGGACGATTTTCTGAAAAAACTGGCGCAGCTATAAAGCGCTTCAAAAATTTAAGGGCCAGGTTAGCATTTATCCGGTTTACAGTTTTTATTCCAATAAGCAAATCCCTGAGCGTTTCACCCCCGTATACGAACACCATTGCCACCCCCAGTCCGCCCAAAACTTCCATCCTACAGGCACAGCCTTTTAAGGCGCCGGTAAGGGCGAATATAAAAATACCTGCGTAGCTGATGAAACCCAGTAAGCAAATGTTATAAAAATATAGAATGTATTAACTTCGGAGCAGCAAAAAGAAAAAGCAATGCACTACCAAACATTACTGCTTGAAACAGAAAATAATATCTGCACCATTAGCATCAACAGACCCGACAAGCTGAATGCGTTGAATAAAACAGTGATAGAAGAATTGGGCGCTGCCATTGATACCTTGTGTAATGACCCCGAAATAAAAAGCATCATCCTAACCGGTAGCGGCCCAAAAGCTTTTGTGGCAGGAGCCGATATCAGTGAATTTGGTTCGCTCAACGGGAAGGAAGGAAAAGCGCTGGCGCAAAAAGGGCAAGATGCCGTATTCAGTAAAATAGAAAACAGCCCCAAGCCTTTTGTGGCGGCGGTAAACGGCTTTGCCCTCGGGGGCGGCTGCGAACTGGCTATGGCCTGTCATTTCAGACTCTGCAGCGACCAGGCAAAATTTGGCCAGCCGGAAGTAAATCTTGGCCTGGTACCCGGCTATGGCGGCACCCAGCGTTTAACCCAGTTGATAGGAAAGGGAAAAGCCATGGAGCTCATGATGACCGGCAATATGATTGATGCCAATGAAGCAAAACAACTGGGGCTGGTAAATTATATTACTACCGCGAACACCTTACTGGAAAAAACAAAAGAGATCCTGCGGTTAATCAATAGCAAGGCACCCATCGCCATAAAAAATATTATTGAACTTGTCAACCTGGCTAGCCGTGGTGGCGCAGACGGCTTGCAGAAAGAAATAAATGCTTTTGGAGCACTTTTTAACACAGCAGATGCACGGGAAGGTGTCGCGGCTTTCCTGGAAAAAAGAAAAGCAAACTTTAAAGGCAATTGAGCGGGAGTAGGCGCTTCTTAATGCACGTTAACACATTCTATCACCATCTCATCCTCTCCAACCAGTCTGTACTTACAATACCGCTTCATTGATCTTTTCCAACGGATTCATAATATAGGTAGCTACCGAGCCATCGTTCAGTAGCTCCACCACTCTGAACCCGCGGTAAGCCGTGCCCCAGCTGCCGCCAAAATGAGCGTCAAAAATAAACGGGATATTGTTTCTTACTTTGATTCCCGCTTCATCATGATCGTGGCCGTTAAAAATGGCTTTCACATTTTTATATTTTGCCAGCATCGTAAACAGCTCCGGGCAGTCGATGGCATTGACGGTTTGTTTGGCGGGATTTATGTGCAGGAAAATAAAGACCCTTTGCTGGTTACGGAACGCTTTCAGCTTCGTCTGCATCCAATCCAGGTCGGGACAGATATAAGTTCCTTTTTCATCCGAGGTGGTGGCAATTAAGAAGGAGGTTTCCCCTATACTGAAATCATGATTAACGGGGATATTCCAGATAGCCTTCCATTCTGCCGGCGTTACGTGATCATGGTTGCCCTGGCTAACATAATAGGGCATCTGTAGTTTGTTGAGATAAGCCCGGGCGGCGGGATAAAGGGTTTTGTCGTTGTGAACAATATCACCGTTGATCATGCAAAACGCAAAGGGGTCTTTGGCATGTTCCCCGTTCACGCTGTCTACCATGGTTGCATAAAAATGTTCGTAATCGGTTTTCGGTTCGCCGTAATGCCCGTCTGATGCTATGGCAAAACGCAGCTTTACCCCGTGTTTTGCCCGGTTCCGCCAACCGCGCCCTGCGGCCTCCATGATTCCGCCATTGGCCAGTAAGAGAACAAGCGGCGTGGCATATCTTATAAAATCGCGCCTTTTCATAAGCGGTTCATTTTATTTATACCCGTTTTAATTTATACCCTTTTTAAAAATAATGGTTTGCTCCCTTTTTCAAAAATACAGCTACTACATCATTTCCATTGCTATATATTTTTCCACGGCTGATGCCTGTTACCGTCCAGGTCTAAAAAGGCTGTTTCAATTGTAAAAGTTCTCCCTGTTCCGATGCAATGCTCCCTTCGCTGGTAAGGCCGTTTTTCTTTTTGCAGAAACAGATGATGCGGGCTTGCCCCGGGGGGTTATGGCGTTCCCGCAAATAAATAACCGTCAAAAAAAACGACTTTTTATTTTATTTCGGGTTGATTGGGCGCCTTTACCAGGGTAGTATCGGATTCAAACAATGGAACAATATATCCACCGGTATCTATCCGCACTTTTGGAAAATATTTTTTAACGGAAGCCAGGGCTGCGGTTTTAATGCCGGTTTTAAAAATGTATATTGACTGCAAAGCCTTTAGATTTTTTAATGCCAGCAGGCCGGCGGCGCTGGTTTTTGTGCCCACCAGGTTCAGGGATTGTAACTGACTAAGGGTTGCTAAGTTCGCCAATCCCTTATCCGTAATACCCGTATGTTCCAGTTGCAGGGTGGTAAGATTGGTAAATTGTGCAATCGTATTCATGGTTGCATCGGAGATCTTTGTATCATTTAGTTTTAGCCACACCAGTTGTTTTTTTAATGGCAGCAATAACTGCATGTCTTTATCGGTAGCATTGGAAACAGTAACAAAACTGGCTGAAAGGTAGTTGCTGGTTACCGACACCGGTATTACAACAACACCCATCTCCCTCAATTTCTGAATGGCTGCTTCCGGCGCTTTTTCCACGGGGGCGGCCGGTACAGCGGCCACTTGCTTTTTCTCCTTCACCGTATTCTGCAGCGATACCAGAATGGGCTTAATTTTTTCCGGCTGGTCCAGATCTTTCGTTTTTTTTGTAAAACTGGCACCGCTGGCAATCCACCAATGCAGCAGGGCGATCTCTTTTTCCGTTAGTTGTGGTTTTTCTTTTGGCGGCATATGGTGTTCATCTGCTTTCTCCAGGAGTATTCTTTTTATCAACTCACTTTCGGTTGCCTTACCCGGTTCAATAACCACCCCGTCTTTTCCGCCTTTCATGAACAGGTCGGTCTGATCCATTCTTAATTTACCTTTTTGTTTGTTGGCGCCATGGCAACCATAACATTTATTGTGTAAAAGCGGCTGTACGATATCGGCATAAACAAGTGCTTCCTGCACATTGGCGATGGGCTTACGTACAACGGTATCCGTGATGCTTTCAAAAGAACCGGTGAGGTAATCACTGCCATGTGTAAGCGAGCCGCCCAGGTGCCCGGCAATGGCAATCAGGCCTATCAGCAAGACTGGCATTGCCCATTGATAACTTATTATTTTTCCGTAGCGATAGAGCAGGTAATAGGCAATGGATACCAGCGCCACGCTGATGCCAAACCACTGGTGTCTTCCAACCAGTTCTTCATCATAATCGCCGCTGCCGGCAAGCAGGTAGCCGGTAATACAGGATAACATCGCGGAGATCATACCCCAGAAAAGCGTAATGCCAATGGCATGCCGCAGATTGATGTATTTTTCACTGGCCGACAAAAGCTGGAAAAAACAGGCCAGCAGCAAAATGCCGATAGGAAGATGTACCAGCACAGGATGTAAATGACCAATGAGTTCCACCATACAAAAGGCTGTGAGTTATGAGCTACCGGCAGGAAGCCCGGCCAGAAGCATAGCGTAAATTTATTTATTTAATTTATTCATATAACAAACAGGCATTCACGTTATTCGTCTACATTTTCCAGCATTCGGGTTCGTAGTCCAACGCATCGATTATTGGTACCGATTCCGCAGCAGCTGCATCATATAAACATTAATAGCCCATTGATCTGCCAGGGGCTGCCGGGTATAGGGCAGGGTTGGCATATAATCTGCCGGGCCAAACTCGGTGAGTATGGTCATTCTTTCGCCGTTTTTCTTTTTTCTTTCAATCACTTTATCCCACCAGTTGAAATGCTGATTAACGGCGGCTTCCCATTCGGGTGCGCGCGGGTCGTTTACCTGCGGGCCTTCCGGGTGGCCAATGCGAGCATGGATATGCTCCACGCGGTCCAGCACCTTGTTCAGGGTTTCTTCCTGGTCCTGCAGCAGGCTTTCATGCACATTGCACCAATGCGATACATCAAACGTGATTTTGAGCGCGGGTATATTGTCAATAAAATTCCGGCAAATATGCGCTGCAAACATCATCCTTGACCGGTGTGTTTCATGGCAGATCAGGATACCGGTCTTATTGGCGAGCGCCGTGGTATGGTCTATAAAAAGTTTGTTTTGTTCATAGGTAAAATGGTCGCGACCCGAATGGCAATTGATGTACAACGGGCGCTGAACGGTATTCCCCGCAGCAGCGTCTATCATTTTTTTAAAATAATCCAGGTGTTCGGCCGGGTCGTTTTGCGATCCACCGCATAGAAAGCCGATATCAAGATGGTGTTTTTGCACGGCGGCAAACAATTCATCCTGATCTTTTTTAGCGGCCGGCCACCACATTTCTATACCGTCATAGCCTTCCTGTTTTACCTTTGCACAAAATTCGTCCGTGGTACCGGCAAAACCCCAATTGGTCCCCATCAGTTTCAATTCAAACTTGTTGTTCATTGTAAATACTGGTTTATGAGTAGAAGAAATTGTATCCAGAGATGAAAATAACAGCGCAGTACCGGCAGAACTGCTTATTCCTAAAAATTCTCTGCGGTTGATTGGCATAATTTATCCTGATAGGGTAAATAATTTTTATTCTTTATTCGCTGAAAGGTCGGTTGGGTTGCTCAGTGCCGGCACCTGGCCCTGTTGCCGGTATTGACCTGAACCGGCGCCCGATATATATTCAACTGCTGAACGGATTGCGACGCAACGATGATGCCATGAAAAACTGCTGCCGGTATCCAAAAAAACGAACTGACTGCTTATGCAATAATATCATTAATTACGTTGCCCGCCACATCCGTTAACCGGAATGGCCTGCCCTGGTATTGATAGGTAAATTGTTCATGGTTGAAACCCAACTGGTTTAAAATGGTAGCCTGTATATCAAAGGGCGTTGTTTTACCGCTGACCGCGCTGTAACCAATCTCATCTGTTTCGCCATAGCTATAGCCTTTTTTTATACCGCCGCCGGCCATCCACATGGTAAACGCTTCCGTATGATGATCCCGGCCCTTGAACGGCATTTTTTTGCCGCCGCGGTTTTCCTGCATGGGTGTTCTTCCAAACTCTCCACCCCAAACCACCAGGGTTTCTTCCAGCAGACCTCTTTGTTTAAGATCCAGTAGCAGGGCCGTAATAGATTTATCTACCTGCCGGCATTTATTGACCAGGCCAATGTCTATCGCATCGCCGGCGCTGGTACCATGACTGTCCCAACCCCAGTCGAACAACTGTACAAAACGAACCCCTTTCTCCACCAGTTTCCTGGCCAGCAGGATATTGTTGGCGAAGCTGCCGCTGCCGGGTTTTGAGCCATACATATCGTGTATGTATTGCGGCTCGTCGTTTATATTCATTACTTCCGGAACGGAAATCTGCATTTTATAGGCCATCTCGTATTGTGCAATACGCGACAGGATTTCCGGGTCTTTAAAATCTTCGTATTGTTGTGTGTTTACTTCATTAATGGCATCAATAGACGCTTTTCTGAGGTCGCGGTCCATACCGTTAGGGTCATTGATAAATAATACGGGGTCGCCTTCGCTGCGGCATTGCACGCCCTGGTACACACTCGGCAAAAAGCCGCTGCCCCACACGCTTTTACCCGCATCGGGGTTCTTGCCGCCCGATGTCAATACTACATAACCCGGCAGGTTTTGGTTTTCCGTTCCCAGTCCGTAAGTAACCCAGCTGCCCATGCTGGGTCTTCCCAAACGCGGCGAGCCGGTATGCATTAGCAGTTGGGCTGGTGCATGGTTAAACTGGTCCGTGGTCATGGCTTTTATCAGGCTTATTTCATCTGCTACCGATGCCAGGTGCGGCAAATGGTCGCTGATCCATAAACCACTTTGACCGCGTTGTTTAAAGTTCGCCTGCGGACCCAGCATCTTGGGCACACCACGGATAAAAGCAAAACGTTTTCCTTCCAGCAAAGATTGCGGGCAGTCCTGTCCGTCCAACTTCATCAGGTCCGGTTTATAGTCAAACAATTCCAGTTGCGATGGCGCGCCCGCCATATGCAGGTAGATAACGGATTTTGCCCGGCCCGGAAACATGGGTGTTTTGGGCTCCAGCGGGTGAGCGGCATCAAATACCACCGGGTTGGTGGAAGACCGGTTACCGCAACCTGCCAGAAAAGAACCCAGGGCCAGCGCGCCCAGGCCCATGGCGCCCTCCTTTATAAAATGCCTGCGTGTATGCAACTGCAGGTAAGCGTTAGTAGCTTCCTTCAGCAGGCGCTGGTTATGCAATTCTTGCTGTGTCATAAAATATTTTTTTGGTGCCCGGCCTTTGTGCTACAGGCAGCATTGTTGCGTCGCACCCTTCAGCTTTTAACCATTTCCGGGCAGGCCCGTGGCGCCCTGGTAATCCATCGCTGTATGGAACCCCCGCACGGCCTCGTTAATTCTTTGTAATCACCTCGTCTAAGTTCAATACGGCATTGACAACTACCACCAATGCTGCCGTGGCAGCTGTATTTTCCTTATTTGAATGACCGCCGGCCATTTCACAGGCATCGTCTTTACGGGCATTGAATTTTTGCAGGGCCAGCCTGTATAATTTTGTCAGCGATGCCAGCGCCGCGGGTTCAATGGCATGTCCCGTTGCGCGCTCGTACACTATCTTAATTTGATCCTGCGGGTCCTGTATATCATCCGTTTCCAGGCGCCAGGCAAATTTTCTTGCCATGTCCATATAGGCTTCGTCGTTAAGTGCTGTCAGCGCTTGTAACGGCGTATTGGTACGGATGCGCCTTGCCGTACAAAGCTCCCTTGCCACACCATCGAACGAGATCATGGAAGGATAGGGCGCCGTTCGTTTCCAGTAGGTGTACAAGGCCCGGCGATATTTATTTTCGCCCTTACTGAGTTGCCAGGTGCGCCCGTCGTAGGGAGAACGCCAAATGCCTTCCGGCTGGTAAGGCATTACACTGGGGCCATACATTTTCTCACTCATTAAACCAGTTATGCACAGGGCCTGGTCGCGCATTTGCTCGGCAGATAAACGCACCCGCGCACCCCGCCCGTAGTAGTTATTGGCATCGTCTTTTTCCAGCGCTTCTTTTGATGTTTTGGAATCCTGCTGGTAAGTTGCAGACATCAGCATTTCTTTCAGTATTTTTTTTATGTCCCAGTTATAGGTATACATGAATTTATAAGAAAGATAATCCAGCAGTTCTTTGTGTGTGGGGGGGATGCCCTGTGTGCCCAGGTCTTCCACGCTTTCCACCAGGCCCGTTCCAAACAACTGTTCCCAGATGCGGTTAACCAGGGTTCTTGCGGTAAGCGGGTTTTGTTTGCTGGTCAGCCACATGGCAAGCCCCAGCCGGTTGGCAGGTGCGTTCACGGGCATGGGGTTCAGCGCATGGGGCGTACCGGGCTCAACCACCGCCCCTTTTACCAGCCAGTTGCCTCTTTCAAAAACATGGGAAATACGCCGCATGCCATCGGGGTTTTCCTGCATCACCGGAGTGGTGGCGGTTTCCATGGTTAGTAATCCCCAGTATCTTTTTTTTGCCTCTTCATAACCGGTCTTGTGTTCTCCCGGAAACGGGTCGGTAAAATAGAACCAGTCGAATGTAACACCGGTATCATCCGGCTTTTTCAGGGTTTTGTTTGTGTAAGTAAGATAAAGATTGTGCACGCCGGAAACCGGCAAAACAGGGATTTCACTGATGCCCCAGCCGGTTTTCACAACAGTCAGCGGTATGGAAGCAATCAGCTTGCCGCGGGCGCTGTCTGTATACACCTGCAATATGCCGTTGGGCAGCTCCGTGCGGTACCGGTAAATCAAAACCGTTTTGTTGTTGAGGCTTATGGCGGGCAGTCTGCAAAGACCGTTGTTGCGGAAGGCAGCCCATTTAGTATCGCTTAGCTCGCTGTTTACATACACATCGCAGGCAAGTGAATTAATAGCCGGCTGCCAGGTTTTCAGGAAGCGGTCGATTTCTTTTGTCTGTGAAATGCCAGCGTGCTGCAGCAACCATTCGTCCAGTTTATTTTTTTCTTCGTTGGCAGAATCGGTAAAACTGCGCAGCAGGGGATAGTCTGCGTAGGTATCTTCATCGCGGGTGTTGTTGAAGAATGCCATAAACTTATAATATTCTTCATGGGTAAATGGGTCATAAGGGTGACTATGGCATTGAACACAGGCAAACGTGGTACCCAGCAGGGCCTCCCAGGTAGTGTTCACACGGTCAAGCACAGCCGAAGTACGGAATTCCTCGTTATCGGTACCGCCTTCATCATTGGTCATGGTATTGCGGTGAAAAGCGGTTGCTATCAGTTGGGCGTCTGTTGGGTGGGGCAACAGGTCGCCCGCCAGTTGTTCCGTTAAGAACCGGTCATAGGGTTTGTTTTCGTTAAACGCCCTGATCAGCCAGTCTCGGTAGCGCCAAATGATGCGTGCATCGTCCCGTTCATACCCCTTGGTATCGGCATAGCGGGCCAAATCCATCCACATGGCAGCCCATTTCTCGCCGTAATGCGGTGAAGCCAGCAGACTATCAACCGTGTTTTCATAGGCTTTGTCGGTCTTATCGTTATAATATTGCTGTGCCAGCCGGGCGGGTGCCGGCATACCAATGATGTCCAGGCTTATTCTTCTTAGGAGTGTTGGTTTGTCGGCCGGTTTCGCATGCAACAATTTTTTCTCCTGTAGTTTCTGGAGAATAAAATGATCGATATCATTTTTTGCCCAATCGTCTTTTGAAACACCTATGAACCCGAGTAATTTCCTGGCTCGGGGCACAGGAGTGGGCTGCACCGCTATATAAGCCCAGTGGTTACCCCATTGAGCACCTTGTTTTATCCACTTGCGTAAAATATCAATTTCAGTACTGGTAAGCGGTTCATGTTTATACGGCATCCGCTCTTCGGGGTCTTTTAGTGTAAGGCGACGAATCATTTCACTGTGTTCCGGGTCTCCGGGTATAATGGCGGGTTTGCCCGATTCTGTATTGGCCAGTGCTTCCGAACGAAACAACAGGCTAAACCCGGCTTTACGACGCACCCCGCCATGGCAGGTAATACAGTTTTTATTAAAGATGGGTTTTACCTGGGTGTTGTAGTCAATGGTTTGCCGGCGGGTTGCATACACAAAAACAAATATCCCCCCTATTAAAGCCGCAACAATAACCAATGATTTTTTTTGAAAAAGTCTTTTCACGCGACAGGCAATTAAAATTAAATGGTCTTAAAATTACTGAATCCCCGGCAGAAAGCGATCGTTTAAAACGCGCTCTATTTTACCTGAACAGGAGAAATCGGTCTGCCGGTAGAGATTTTGGTTAGATTATGCTTAGTAGGAAACGAGCGGTGTAAACACCTGTGTTCTTCCTTCCTGGTTGAGCTAACCGCATGTTCCGCAGCAAGCTTTGGTGGGTAGCACCGGGATGGGTAAAAATGTAATTCGTTCTTTCATTTGGCATAACCCGCATGTTCCGCAGCGACCTTTGGTGAGTAGAAAAAAGGTGTAAAAATGCGTTCCGTAGGAATGCCTGGCCCTGAATCCAGCACTATAAGAAGTATAAATGTTATCATTTTTTTTAAATTTTATTCAAGAACCTTATTTTATGGCAAATACTTATACTCAAACTCACATTCAAATTGTATTTGCGGTCAGCAACAAATGGATCAGGGCTCAAAAATTATCAAATTCATTTGCCTGGCCGGAAGGACAGGGTGCTTTTTCATATGCCAAAAGCCGGGTAGCCGATGTAATCAGGTATATTAAAAACCAGGAAATACAGCATAGAAAAGAATCTTTTCTTGACGAGTATAAAAAATTTCTGGCTGCCTTTGAAATTGGATGGGATGAGCGATACATTTTCAAAAAATTGGAATAGCACATAGGTAAATTTTGAAAACGCAAAGGATTACAACAGGCTTTTATTGCTCCGAACCAGCGCACCAGGCATTCTTACGGAACGCATTTTTCGTCCGCCTGATTCTGCCTACGAGCTGTTCCTACGAAACAGGCGGGTTACCTGGTTTTCAGTTAAATGGACAGCTTTTGCAACCGGATTTTTTTCAACAGCCTGTTTTACCCGCCCGAATTCTTCATTTTATTACCTTTACCCCCCATAACACAGGAGTTTGGTAATAAAATAAAAATGATATATGGATTACAGAATTGAAAAGGATACCATGGGCGAAGTAAAAGTGCCCGCAGGCGCCTTGTATGGCGCACAAACCCAGCGCAGCATCGACAATTTCAAGATTGCCCGTGACACGGATAAAATGCCGAAAGAAATAATAAAAGCATTTGCCTATTTAAAAAAAGCGGCCGCCATAACCAATTTTGAGGCCGGCGTTTTGAGCAGTGAAAAAACGGAACTCATTAAAACCGTGTGTGATGAAATACTGGACGGCAAACTGGATGATTATTTTCCACTCGTGGTTTGGCAAACCGGCAGTGGCACGCAAAGCAATATGAATGTAAACGAGGTGGTGGCTTACCGGGGCCATGTACTGAATGGCGGCCAGTTATCCGACAAAGAGAAATGCCTGCATCCCAATGACGATGTAAATAAATCGCAGTCGTCTAACGATACTTTTCCTACCGCCATGCATATAGCAGCCTATAAGATCTTAATGGATGTGACGGTACCCGGTATTGAAAAATTACGTGATACCCTGGCCGAAAAGAGCAAGGCTTTTATGAAAGTGGTGAAGATTGGACGCACCCATTTTATGGATGCAACGCCTCTTACAGTAGGACAGGAGTTCAGTGGCTATGTGTCGCAGCTGAACCACGGGCTAAAGACCATCAGGCATTCGCTGGCGCATTTGAGTGAACTGGCCCTGGGTGGAACCGCGGTAGGCACCGGCATCAATACGCCCCCGGGCTATGCTGAAAATGTGGCCAAACACATTGCGGCACTTACCGGCCTGCCGTTTATAACAGCCGAAAACAAGTTTGAGGCCCTGGCTGCGCACGATGCCATTGTGGAAGCACACGGCGCATTGAAAACGGTTGCTGTTAGTTTAATGAAGATCGCCAATGATATACGCATGCTTTCTTCCGGCCCGCGCAGCGGCATAGGCGAACTGTTTATCCCGGATAATGAACCGGGGTCTTCCATTATGCCGGGCAAGGTAAACCCTACCCAGTGTGAAGCGCTGACCATGATAGTAGCCCAGGTAATGGGTAATGATGTTACCATAGGCATTGCCGGCAGTAACGGTCATTTTGAACTGAATGTTTTTAAACCGGTCATGATCTATAATTTCCTGCACAGCGCCCGCCTGATTGGTGATGGTTGTGTAAGCTTTAACGATAAATGCGCCGTGGGACTGGCGCCCATTGAAGCCAATATCAAAAAAAATGTTGATAATTCACTGATGCTGGTCACTTCCCTGAATACCAAAATCGGGTATTACAAGTCGGCGGAGATTGCACAGAAAGCACATAAGGAAGGCACTACTTTAAAAGAAATGGCGGTTAAACTGGGCTATACAACAGCAGAAGAATTTGATGCCTGGGTAGACCCGGCCAAAATGGTTGGAAAGATAGACTAAGCTTACCAACCAGCCAGTGGGATATGCTTATTGCAAAACGCATTGTTTCGCTAAAACCTGCCTTTGCAATAACATATCATAGGGCTGGTATCCCCGGCTGCGATCTCTTACGCAGCCTGCATTTAATTCAATCTATCATAATTTCTGCAGTTTAACACTCTGGCTGATATTGGCACCGCTTATTTTCAGGTAGTAAACACCTGCCGGTACCCGGCTTAAATTAATATTGGTTTCGTTATAACCTTTATTTAGCAGCAGGTCATGTTGCAGAATGGTTTTACCGGTAATATCCGTTAACTGCCAACTCGCTTTTTCCATAACCGTAGCATTAATACCAACCGTAACATTGTTGAAAACCGGGTTGGGCCGGATGCTGAGCGGGGATTTGGCTGCATTCCTGTTTAATATTACAACCGAAGAATAACTGTATTTATCATTGGTGCCGGTTAATTTTAAACGATAATAAAATACCGCCGACGATAATCTGGCAATGGCACTATCTGTAAATGCATACAGGCTTTCGCCTGCCATATTGCCCGCCTGCTGGGTAGTTACGGGATAGAAGTCAATTCCATTGATGCTGCGTTCCACAGTAAACAACCTGGTGTCCTTTTCGTCTTCCGTTACCCAGCGCAATTGCCCCATATTATTAACGATGGAGGCATTAAACGACAATGCACGAACGGGCAGCAGGGATGTTACACTGGCCATATAAAAGCTGGAAAAGGAATTGATGCTTGCCTGTACCACGTAACCGTCCGCGCCAAATGCAGCCTGATCAGTAGTGGTTACCAGCGCGGCGCTGTTATTCAGCAAAGACCCGCAGGCATCCGCGTTTTTAAAAATGGAAAGATTGCCGATGGCGGTCACGCCGCTGGGCTGGCTCTGAGAATTATTGGTATTTTTTAACGCATCAAATTCTGCATTGCTCAGGTACAGCCGGATACTCACGGACGACGAAGGCTGTACTTGCGGCGTAATAGTAATATTCCGGTCGAGGTAGAGCGTATGATTGGAAGCCTGTTCCCTAACCGGGCCCGCATTAACATATAAAGAAGTGGTTACATCGCCAAGTAGGTTACCATTGGCGTTGATCTCCGCAACTATATTGCTGTTGGTATCGGTAATGGGCACCCAGTAATTGGCATTGGTGGCATTAATATTAATAGTATTGGCGTTCTCGCAGGTATTGGGCGTTCCTGCAGCAATGGGAATATTGCCGGGAATAGCGCTGGTGCCCGATACCGTATTGTATCCTAAAAATGTAAATTTCTGAACACAGCCCAGGCAGGACCCCAGCAATGGATTATTGGTGCCGGAGGGCGCTGCGCCAGAATTGGAATTGTCCATAACCAGGTAAATGTCTTTACCCCCTGGACCAAATGCCATGTCGCGGTACCGGGGTGTACCGTCAAAACAAATAACCGTATCCTGTCCGCCCGTAGGCACAATGGCGGTGCCGGCATTATCCAGTTTGGTACGAATCAGCCTGCCCCATTTTAAACCCGCCATCAACAACGAGTGCTTCCAGCCGGGGATAACACTGTACTGGTAAAGACCCAGACCCGACCAAGCCTCAGACGGCCATCCGCTGTTACTGGGGTTGTGCGACCAGATACTATCAATTACATACTTGGTTCTTGCGTACCCGGAGAACAGGGGGTCTTTATAACTGGCACCAATAGCCGCAGCATTATCTGCTTCGCTGGCAATAACAGGAATCGAGGAACTGGGATACGAACCTGCGCTGGCGCCGTCGTAATTGCTGTCGGCCGCATAGCCGATTACCAGCGGGTGGCCGTAATTCCTGGAAGGTTCAATAATATTAACTTCGTCATCGCTGTAGGGCCCGTGTGAAGAGCCATATAGCAGGTTATTGATACTGTCATAGGCAAAACCCTGGTTGTTCCGGATACCCATGCACCAGACAGCGCTTTGTTTGGCGCCGTTGTACGGGTTGTCGTTTGGAATCCATTGATCCAGCGCCCCGGCATCGGCATCAGGTTCCAGGTTAAACCTTAATATCTTACCCTCATAACTGTCGGGATTCTGCGCATTATTGGTACGCCACTGGTTGGTCAACTGGCCTGCGCCCATATCACCCTGCGCATAAAAAAGATAGTCGGTGCCATTCACGGGTGCAATGATCATGCGTTGCGAATTGTGATCGCTGCTGCCCGGCAGGGTATCGCAAATTGATACCGGGCTGCCCAGTTTACCGTTTACCAGGTTGTAGGTAAACCGTACCACCCGGTTCCGGTAGAATATCCCGGTATTGCCACCTGCGTTGCTTATAAAACTGCGTACATAGGAAATGTAAACATATTTTTTTGGTGTAGCTGCATTATAAGCGGGGTGAATGGCCAGTCCTGCCAGCCCCCCCTGCGGGTTAAATGAAGAGAACACAAACTGCAGATTGAAAACGGAATCACTGGCGGGTGTATTTCCCAGCCAGGTGCTTTTTAACGAAAGATCCAGGACGATCCTTTTATTATAAGGAGCCACCGGGCTCATTTTATACACTTTGTAGCCCCTGGATTCCGTAATCCAAAGCGAGTCATCGGGGCCGTAGGTAATTTCCCAGGGATTGATTAAAGCACCGGAAGCTGACAGATCGGTTTTAAGAAAGACTTCATTCATGCGCCCCGCCACCACGGCGGTTTGTGCAAGTGTGTTGATGGACAAAACAAACAGGCACAAGGCAAACGCAAGTGAATACTTTTTCATGCGGATAGTTGGATTAAGGGTAACTGTAACGGCTGTATGGCTATTTATAGTGTGATACTCAATTAATTTTGTATTATTATTTCATACTAATAAACACCTAATGCACGTTTTTATATTCTGGAACAAATTAATGCGCAGGCCCGGAATATAGAATAGTAAAACAACGATCCAGCTATCGCGTAAAATTGCAGTTTAATCGAATAGGCGTTTGCAACGGTAGGGTACCAGCAACCCCTGGCTTATTTTTGACCCGATGCCCCTAGATATTTCTATTTACCGGATCATACATACTGATCCGGTCTTCAGCAATATTAGTTTGTTTATAATCGGCGTTACGCTGCTCAATGAAAGACCTATCTATGAAAACCTATGCAAACATTGCCTCTCACGGACAAAAGGCACTGTTACTGATACTGATGATTTGTTTTGCAGGCATACACGCCTATGCACAGGTGCCCGTCAATGATATTTGCAGCAGCGCAACCACATTAACAACTTCTACCACCTGTTCCCCTATTACCGGCACCCTGAATAATGCAACAGTTTCTGCACCGGCAATCGCCACCACCTGTGGTACGGCCGGCGCGGATGTTTGGTATTCGTTTGTGGCACAATCTGTTTATCCGACTATTAATTTAAGCGCCACGGGCGCAAGCCTGGGTACTACCAACGCCCGGATACAATTGTTCTCGGGTTCATGCGGTAGCCTTGCAACACTGGCTTGCGTAAGCGGAAACCTGTTCAATACCGCCACCGCGTACACAACCGGGCTTACACCGGGAGATACTTATTATATCAGGGTGTATTCAAATACCGTTGCACCCACCAGCGGCGCTGCCTGGGATTTTTCCATTTGTGTTACCGATCCGCCGATGAATGATATCTGCAGCAATGCGGTACCGTTAACGTCCTCTATTACTTGCAGCCCAACACCGGGCACCTTAAACAATGCGGCCATCTCTATTCCGGCGGTTACCACCACCTGCGGCACAGCTGGTGGAGATGTTTGGTATTCTTTTGTTGCGCAAACGGCCTATCCCACTATTACATTGAGCGGTACCGGCGCAAGTCTGGGCACTGCAAACGCCAGGATCCAACTGTTTTCCGGACCCTGCGGCAGCCTTGTCTCACTGGGATGTGCAACCGGCAATTTTTTAAGTTCCGCCAGTGTAAACCCAACTGGGCTTACACCTGGTAATACATACTATATCCGGGTGTATTCAAACACCCCGGCACCCACAGGAGGCTCCAACTGGGATTTCTCTATCTGTGTTGCCGATCCGCCCATCAATGATGATTGCAGCAATGCTACCGGCTTAACCTCATCCACTACCTTTAGTCCCATAGCCGGTACATTAAACAATGCAGCCATTTCCATACCGGCCGTTGCCACCACCTGCGGTACAGCTGGTGGCGATGTATGGTATTCGTTTGTTGCGCAGTCCGTTTATCCTACCATTACCCTTGGCAGCCTGGGCGCAAGCCTAACAGGTACCAATGCACGCATACAATTATTTTCAGGTTCCTGCGGCAGTTTAAGTTCGCTGGGCTGCGTTTCGGCTAGTACATTGTACACGGCGGTTAGCTATACTACCGGGCTCACCCCCGGCCTCACGTATTATATCCGGATTTATTCCAATACACTGGCGCCCACGGGCGGCACGGCCTGGGACTTTTCCATCGGTGTAACCGATCCCCCGGCAAATGACTTGTGCACCAATCCGGTTACATTAACGTCGTCTGTAACCTGCAGCAATATTACCGGCACGGTTAATTACGCCAGTTTTACCAGCGGCACGCCGGCCGGTTGCTCCGGCACGGTCAAATACGATGTTTGGTATTCTTTTACCGCGCAATCAGCCAACCCTACCATCACCCTAAGTAATATAGAAGCCAACCTGGCCGCACAAAACCCCCGGATACAGGTATTTTCGGGCAATTGCGGAACGCTTTTAAGCATGGGATGCAGCGCTTCAACCGCCTATACCTCGCCCCTGGGCTTAACCGTGGGCAATACTTACCTGGTACGAATTTATTCCACCGCGGGTGTAGCCCCCGGCACATTGGGTAATTTCGATATCTGCATACAGGACCCCGTTCCGCCCGCCAACGATGAATGCACCGGGGCGGTATTATTAACATCGTCCACAACCTGCAATAACATCACCACTACAGTTGTCAATGCAACACCCAGTACGGGTGTGCCGGCAGCCTGTTCAGGCACTGCCAAATACGATGTGTGGTATATGTTTGTGGCTCAAACAACCAATCCTTCCATTAAAATATCCAGTGCGGGCGCCAGTTTTAATAGCCAGTCGCCCAAAATACAATTGTTCACCGGAAACTGCGGTTCGCTTGCCAGTATTAGCTGCGCGGGCACCACCTATAATGCCACGGGTTTAACCGTGGGCGCCACCTATTATTTCCGGGTTTATTCTATTACAACCAGTGGGGTACCGGGCACTACCGGCAATTTTGATATCTGCATCCAGGATCCGCTGCCGCCGGCAAATGACAATTGTACCGGGGCCGTAGTGTTAACGCCGGGCAGCACCTGTAGCAATATCGCCGGAACATTACTGAATTCAACATCCGGCGCCGGCATTCCCAATGATTGTGGCGATGCCGGCTCGCCCGAAGTATGGTATAGTTTTGTGGCTACCAGCAGCTACCCCAATATTACACTCAGCAGTATCGGCGCCCAGTTTGGCGCCGCAGGCCCCCGCCTGCAATTGCTATCGGGCAGCTGCGGAAGTTTTACCTCCCTGGCATGTGTAAGCGCAACTTCTCTGAACGCCTATAGTTACACCGCCGGTGCGGGGTTGGCTATCGGTACTACTTATTTTATACGCGTGTACACTAATACGGGGGGCATGTCTGGAACCACATGGGGTTTCAATATCTGCATTACCAATCCGCCTGCGCCACTCGTGGATTATGGAAAAAGTTATGTGAACATCACCAAGGGCTCCGGCGGCGGCACCATTGAACCCGGCGATGAACTGGAAATTAGGGCAACCATAGCCATTAGGAGCAGCTATGCATTTAACCCATCCTTCACCGGCAGCATTCCGGCCAATACCACCTACGTACCCGGCACCCTCAGAATACTGACCAACGAAGGACAGATATACAAACAATGGACGGACGCGGCCGACGGAGACCCCGCAACCATTACGGGCTCTACCGTTCAGGTTAACCTGGGCGTGGGCGCTACCCAGACCATGGGCGGCATTCTCAAAAACACCGACCGCCCCGTGGGTGGTGGCGGCAGCATTATTATCGTTTCGTATCATGTAAAAGTGGATGCCGTGTCGTTTGGCAGCACGGTAAGTGTAGGCGGGGGAAATTTATCCTATTCCAATTCAGCCAGCATCACTACCAATATTGTATTCCCCGCGGTAACTGCTATCGTATACAAGAATTATGGCATCTGTACCAATACAGTTGGAAGTAACGGCATCCTTTCAGAAAATGGCGGAACCTTTGGATCGGGAAACACAAAAGACCGCGTCCTATCCGGCAATGTGCCCGTGAACTATACCTATATACCTTTTGCAACCAATGCACCGGGCGACTATTTTTACGGTGTCTCCAATAATACCTGTCCCAGCACCGCAGTTGCCAACTATTCCATTGACCCCGCCGATATAACCAGCGCACACCGGGTTTTCGGCGTATGGGATATTATTGGCGACCATACCGGCGCCGCCGATCCCCTGGCAGGTAACCTGCCCGCGGATGTAAACAACGGACAGAACGGGGGTTATATGGTTGTAATCAATGCATCCTACAGAACGGATACCGCCTTTCTGGATACCGTAAGAAATCTCTGCCCCAATACATCTTATGAATACTCGGCCTGGTTCAGGAATATTTGCCGTAAATGCGGCATCGACTCCACCGGTGCAGGCCCTTCTTCGGCGGCCTATGTGCCAACCGGACCGGGCGACTCGTCGGGTGTACATCCCAATCTTACATTTAATATCAATGGCTACGACTACTATACCACGGGTGATATGCAGTATACCGGTCAATGGGTAAAAAAAGGCTTTACCTATCGTACAGGCCCAACCGAAACGCAAATGATCATCAATATCCGTAACAATGCGCCAGGTGGCGGGGGTAACGACTGGGCCATTGACGATATCGGCGTGTCTACCTGTTCCCCTACCCTTGAACTGAACCCCTCCACGCCCAGTGTGAATGTGTGTTATGGGGACGGTGCCTCGCTTTCCGGTGTGGTACGAAGCTTTTTTGATAACTATACTTACTATACCTGGGAAAAAAGTGTCGATGGGGGCACTACGTTTACATCAACTGGTTATAGCAGCCCCGGTACGATTGTTCCGGATTTTACCGGCACTGAATATGAATATACGGCCACCGGTCCTTCTTTTATTGGCGATTCCACCACTAACCTGAATATTTACCGGCTGCGGGTAGCCAGCTCGGCCGACAATATATCCGATACCAACTGTTCATTCCTGGCAGTAAGAACCGTACAGGTACTGGTTCACAACTGTATGTGGTTGCTAAAAACTGATTTATTAAAAGTAATAGGAAGCCTGCGCAATAACCTCGCAACCATTCAATGGCAAACAGCCAATGAATCGGATCAGGCCAATTTTGAAATTGAAAAAAGCACCGATGGCAGTCATTTTACCCTAATCGGCAACCTAGAGGCAAAAGGTGTAAGCGGCATAGGCAATTACCTGTTTAATGACCCCACTGCCCTTAGCGGACCGGCATACTATCGCATTAAAACAATAGAAGCGACCGGTTATAAATACAGTAAACTGGTTCTTTTAAGTCCCACAGCCCTTCCTTTCACAATCAAAAACCTGGTCAACCCATTTACCGGCACCCTCTCTTTTGATGTAATACTACCCGATGCGGGCGAGATCAAAGTAACCGTACTTGATAATTTCGGGAGAATTGTAAAGCTATACACCCAGCCAGGTTACAAGGGCGTAACACCTATTAAGATCAGCAATCTGGGTGGGTTAAGCAGCGGCCCCTATGCGCTAAAAGTGGACTGGCAGCACCAAAGCTGCATTAAACGGGTCATTAAAACCACCAACTAAACAGTGGCTGTTAGATTAATGAAGTAAGCCAATGTCATAGGCATGCTCTCCTGCGGTGCGCGCAACGGCATAGGCGAGCTCTTTATTGCGGACAATGAACCGCCCCTTCTGCGGCCACTCACCTTCTTCAGTACTCGCTTTTCCGCCCCCATAGCCGGTGTCCTTCACCGACCATCCATTTCTCAATCCTACACCATTTTATTCATTTCCCCGTTATCATGGATTTCCACGAAATAGTGATGGGCTGGGCACCTGGCCGCGACTAAACATTGTTGCGTTGCACACTGGTACTATTGGCTGGGTCTTCCATTATTCTCGGCAAGTTTAATGCCACCGAATGAAATTTTGCACAAAAGGGAGCTACATAAAATTTGAAGTATGACGTACTGTGCTTGCTTGAGTTTTAGTTGATGTTTGCTGAACTTAGCGCATCAGAACACCCTTAAACAAAGGCCAGCCACCGTTGAATCGATAGCTTATACAGCAGTTTCTAAATTTCATCAAAGGACGAACTGGTGATTACAATTTTTTGTGCTTGTTCAATAAGGACAAATGCCAAATATTCATAGATTCTATAATCTCATTTTCATTTGTTTTGCAAGATTTGATTGTAAGGCTCCTGTACCTTCCAATGTGATAAGATTTATTTTACTGCGATTGAAGGCAAATAATTAAATCACTTAAGCAATCACAATTGGATAATTGTCCAAATATCATGTGCAGCAACTGATGCCAGCAGGTAAAAGTTTTTACTTTGTCATTACCTTAATTTTTGGCTCCGCATTTAATAAAATCGTTGTAGGATAAAAATCCAATTAACTGGAAAAAAATATATTTGTCTCTATTCAGCATTATATGAATATTAAGTATTGGTCGACATAAAAATCAAAATAAATTGAAACCGTTTGAAATTAAAAACCACTGAAATCCTTTATCCAGCAATATTTTTATAAAACTAATGATAGAGTTAACGAGATTCTATCCATCTCCAGGCATAGAATTACTAAGCAATAAATTAAAAAAGCCCCTGTAGTGGGCTTTTTTAATTTATTGCTTAGTGACTTATTATTATAGTTTCTGAAGTTTAATTGCCTGGTTGATATTATTTCCGGATATTTTGAAATAGTAAATACCCGCTGTCAGTTTGCCAAGGTTGAGATCCATTGTGTTGTCACCCTTTGTTAAGATAATTTTATCCTGCAGCATCGTTTTACCTGTCGCATCGGTTATTTGCCAGTTTGCATTTTCAGCAATAGCCGCGTTTATTTCAATAGTAACCACGTTAACAACCGGGTTTGGGTGAAGGGTTACCAGGCCCCGGGTAGTGCTGGGGTATAGCGTTACTATACCTGAATAACTGAACCTGCCGTCTGCATCGGTCATCTTTAAACGATAGTACACCACTGCGGATGAAAGTTTGCCAACGACGCTGTCGGGATAGGTATATTCAGATACACCTGAAGCGTTTCCAGCCTGTACCACGCCAATTGAATAAAAATCGCGGCTGTTGGTACTGCGTTCTATCGTAAACGATTTCGTTCCGGTTTCATCTTCTGTTGTCCAGCGCAGCTTGGTGACATCGTTACTGATGGATCCTTTAAAGGTTATTAAATGTACGGGCAGCAGGGCTGCTGTATTAGCAAAATAAAATGTAGAAAAAGAACTGATGTCGGCCCGCACTACATACCCGTTTGCACCAAATGCAACCTGGTTGGTAGTGGTGATGCGCGAAGCTGTGCCAACAAGGGCTGGCCCGCAGGAATTAGCGTTCTTATAAATAGACAAATCGGTGGGGTTTACCACGCCGCTTGACTGACCGGATGAATTGGTTGCGCCTTTTAGAGCATTAAATTCAGTTTTTGTTAAATACAAACGAATGCTTACCGCCGTTGAAGGCTGTGTTTGCGGGGTAATGGTAATATTCCTGTCTAAATAGAGGCCATTGGTACCACTTTGTTGCCTCACGGCACCCGAATTAACAAATAAGGAGGTAGTAACGTTTCCCAATATATTACCATTGGCGTTTATCTCTGCAATCACATTACTATTGGTATCTGTAATGGGAACCCAGTAATTGGCGTTGTCCGCATTAATGTTAATGGTATTGGCATCCTCACAAGTATTGGGCGTACCGCTGGCAACCGGAATGGTAGTAGGTATCGTACTGGAGCTCCCGCTGGCCGCATACCCTAAAAAAGTGTATTTCTGAACGCAACCCCCGCAAGCGCTTATGATAGGATTACCGGTTGTAGGGCCGGATGTAGTGGAACTTTTGTCTATTATAATGAAAATAGAATTGCCGTCAGGAGAAATAGCCATATCCCTAAAACGGTTGGTGCTCCTGAAATAATTAATGGTATCATTTGGAGAAGCGAGAACGCCATCCCCAGTGCTGTTTAACTGCAGGCGGATTACTTTACCGCCTTTTAATGAACCCAGTAACAGAGAATTTTTCCAGCCCGGAATGATACTTTTGGTATAGATATCCAGGCCCGAAGGCGCCTCAGAGGGCCAAGCACCATTTCCCTGGCTACCATGATTAAAGTCGTACCACATCCGTTGCACGGTATTGGTGGCGCCGCCGGTGGTGCCTTTTGCAGCCGCATAAAAACAATAGATGGGATCCGTGTAATTAGCCAGGCCGGCAGCGTTGGTAACTTCTGAGCCAATAATGGGTAAGACACCGTTAGTACCGGTACTGCCTGCGCCTGATCCATCATAATTACCATCGGAAGAAAATCCTATCACCAATGGATGGCCGTAATTGGCACTTCTTTTAATAATATTCATTTCATCATCGCTGAATGGCCCATGGCTGCTTCCATATAAATGATCAACACCATTAATATTGGCAAAAGCAAATCCCTGGTTATTCCTGATCCCAAGTGACCAGATAGCACTTTGCTTTGCAGGACTAGTAGTATTAAAAGGATTGTCGTTAGGTATCCATTCATCAGTTGGATCCGCATCGCCGTCAGGCTCCAGGTTAAACCTTAATATCTTGCCCTCGTAACTTGAAATATTCTGAGCGTTATTGGTGCGGTTCGCGTTTCCGAACTGACCGGCGCCCATGTCTCCCTGTGCATAAAAAAGATATTTGACCCCATTTACCGGCGCTATGATCATTCTTTGTGAATTGTGATCGCTGCTGCCTGGCAGCGTATCACATATGGTTACCGGATTTTCCAGCAACCCGGTAGTTGTATTGTAATGAAACCTTACCACGCTATTGGTAAAAATTACGCCTCCGTTTGCCGGCGTAGTAACGGTATTTACATAAAGGTGTATGTAAGATACATAGACATATTTTTGGGGTAATGTAGCATTCATGAAATCTGGATGAATGGCTAGGCCTGCCAAACCACCCTGCGGATTACCTTTCCCGGAAAAATTAAATTGCAAATTAAATGTGCGATCTGCCAACGGTAAAAAAGTACTGCTTTGTGATATATCCAATATCATTCTTTTGGCCCCGCTTACCGGGCTTACCTTATACACTTTATAGCCTTTTGCTTCCGTAACCCACAATGAGTCATCCGGCCCATAGGTTACTTCCCAGGGATCGCTTAAACCGGAAGCGGCGGGTATCAAATCGGTTCGCTGGAACATTTCATTCATCCGGCTGCCAAGACCAACCGTTTGGGAAAACGCGGGGAATGATGCAACGCAAAGTAATAAAATCAAGAACGGGTAATACTTCTTCATCAGATATTTGGATTTAGGATAGATAGAACGCCCTGTTAACAAAGTTTATTATAGTAGGTATTAGTGAAAATTCTTATACTATACATACTAATAAACACTTAGTAAGCGTTATGATCGTTATCAAACAAAATAATACAGTTAATCTAATTATCAAATAGTAAAAGCCCGGTACCGTTGCGGTGAAAAAATAAACAGTCGTCCGGCAAAAACGTCATTTAATCGAATATATACCTGTACGATTGAACTCTTGGAGAAGGATGATCTATTTTTGATTGGTTAGCAATGAAAAGAGAACTACAAGTTTACCATTAAATAAAACCGAGCAATAAGATCTGTCAATTTTTTTAAAAAACGATATCCTTACTTAGAGCACCCTATTCCATGAAAGCTAATTAATTCTATGAAATCACAACTACTCCGTACTGTTTTCAAATTGAAAACGCTCCTTATATTATTTTCGGCTTTTGCCTTAAGTAAACAGTCTTACGCCCAGGCCCCGGGTAATGATCTTTGCAGCGGAGCAATTTCAATATCCGCAGGTCTCGGGTGTGGCACAAACTGGACGCTTTTGAATGCAACCGTCAGCCCTGCACTTACAGGCTGCGGAAATGCAGCATCAGCGGATGTATGGTTCTCCTTTACAGCCACCGCTCATTACCCAACCATTGCTCTTACCGCTCTAGGAGTCAGCTTAACTGCTGCGGTGCCGTATATACAATTATATTCCGCGCCGTCCTGCGTTGCAGGTGTTTTTACAGGCACCTCTATTGGCTGTGTGAGTGGTACATCGTTGCAGGTGGATACAATCGTTGGAGGGACGGGTTTAACTATTGGGGCAACTTACTATATAAGGATTTACACAGGTTCCGCGGGGCCGTTTACGAGTGGAACCTGGCAATTTAGAATTTGCATTACAGATAATGCCGCTTCGTCTCCAACAGTTCAATATGGTAAAAGTTATGTAAACATTACCAAAGGTGTAAATGGCGGTACTGTTGAGCCCGGGGATACATTAGAAATGCGCACTACTTTCTTGGTATCTGCAAATACGGCTTATAATGTTTCATTAACAGGCAATATACCCGCCAATACTACCTATGTAACAAATTCACTGAACATACTTACTAATGAAGGACAATTATACAAACACTGGACTGATGCAGCCGACGGTGATGCCGGAACGATCTCAGGTTCCACGGTAACCATCAATATCGGTAAGGGCGCGTCGGGTACAAACGGTGGTACGTTGAAATCCAGTTACAGGCCAACACTTTTTGGCTCCCAATGCCTGGTAGTTGCAGCATACCGGGTGGTAGTAAACGCCGTTGCTTATGGAACGGTAATTAATATTGGAGGAGGAACGCTTTCGTATGCTAATACAGCCGGAACCCTTACCAGTGTAGGTTTCCCAACCGTAAATGCGATGCTGTATAAAAATACTGGGATCTGTACCAATACCGTTGGTTCCAATGGTGTGTTATCTGAATTCGGAGGCACATTTGGTTCGGGCAATGCCAAAAACCGGTTTGCTTCTACAAAAGTTCCACCCAATTATACCTATATTCCTTTGGCAACCGGCGCTCCTGGTGATAATTTTTACGGGATATCAAATAATACCAGCCCGGGAGGCGCCAATTATTCATTTAACCCTGCGGACCCAGTTGCATTAAACCATATTTTCAAAGTTTGGGATATTATTGGCGACCATACCGGCGCTGTAAGTCCTACAGCCGGCAACCCGCCTACGGATACCACAGGTGGAAAAACGGGTGGTTATATGGTGGTGGTTAACGCCGCCTTTAGAACCGATACCGCTTTTTTAGATACCGTAAAAAATCTTTGCCCCAATACTTATTACGAATACTCTACCTGGTTCAGGAATATTTGTAAATTATGCTCCGGCGATTCCGCGGGAAAAAGCCCCACGGCCGCAGGTTATGTTCCAACAGTGGCGGGCCCCCCGGGTTTTGCGGATTCTTCCGGCGTACACCCCAACCTTACTTTCAATATCAATGGATACGATTATTATACCACCGGCGATATATTATACACCAGCCAATGGGTAAAAAAAGGGTTTACCTATCTTACCGGGCCATCGGAAACACAGATGGTCATTAGCATCAGGAATAATGCACCGGGCGGTGGTGGTAACGACTGGGTAATGGATGATATTGGCGTAGCCACCTGTACACCCAACCTGGTGCTCAACCCCTCAACGCCTACGGTGAACGTCTGTTATGGCGATGGCGCCTCGCTGTCTGCCGATGTAAAAAGCTTTTTTGACAATTATACAGAATACATCTGGGAAAAAAGTATAGATAACGGCGTTAGCTGGACGAACACTGGTTATAGCGGAACGGGGAGCCCGCTGTACAACGGTACCGAATATGTGTATACGGCGGTTGGGCCCTCCTTTATCGGCGATTCAACCACGCACAATAATATTTTCCGTCTGCGCGTAGCCAGCACCTCCACCAACCTGGCCGACGCCAACTGCTCGTTTGCAGGTATTAGAACCGTACAGGTGTACGTGAACAATTGCATGTGGTTGTTAAAAGCCGATTTCCTGAATGCCGGCGGCACGCTACACAATAATTTTTCAACCATCCAATGGCAAACAGCCAATGAAAACGGCAAACTAAATTTTGAGGTAGAAAAAAGTACAGATGGCGTGCATTTTAACCTGATTGGTACCGTTAAAGGAAGTCTGTTTAATGGAAATGCAAGTTATAGTTTTAATGATCCGGAAGCCGTCACCGGCAACGCGTACTACCGCATAAAACTAAAAGAAGAGACTGGCTTCAAATATAGCCAGACAATACTATTAAGCCCTGGAAAACTGCCCTTCATGATTAAAAACCTGGTAAACCCATTTAGCAGTACCATTTCCTGCAATGTAATATTACCAGCCGACGGAGAAGTGCGTACTACTGTTTTTGATATGTATGGCAGAGTGGTCAATACCCTTAAGCAGTCTTTGACAAAAGGCCTGCATGCCATTCAAATCCAGGACCTGGGCGCTCTAAGCAACGGAACCTATCTCCTAAAAACAGAATGGCAGAATGAAAGCATCATCAATAAGGTAATTAAATCAAATTAAGACAGGCGCAGAGACTTTTTTGAACAAATAATTGATTATCAATAAAATGATAAACAAAAAAATACGGCGCCTTGCCCAGATTAACTAAGTACTAGTACGATTGCTATTCAACTACAGATTAGCTATTTTTGAAGGGATGGATAGCGGTAAACCTGCTGCTGAAATCTGAAATCTGTATCTATGAAACTACCCCTACTTAATGTACCCATGTACATGCTGCTTGTTTGTATTGCGGCGGTATGCGCTCCGAATTCATCCGAAGCACAAACGGTAGATTACGGAAAAAGCTATATTAACCTCAGCAAGGGCCCCAGTGGTGGTACCATGGAACCCGGCGACATACTGCAAATAAAAGCCACTTTTGTGGTGAAATCAGGTACGCTTGACAGTTGTGGCTTTTTTGATAATATCCCGGCCGGAACGGCCTATATACCCGGCAGTCTTTCTGTTATCACCAACGAAGGAAAAATTTACAAATCATTTACGGATGCCGCCGGCGATGACTGCGGCACCATCACCGGTTCAGCCATAAAAATCAACCTGGGATACAACACCGCTGCCGGTAAACAAGCCAATGCAACCAGGCGGGGTCAGATAAAGAACACCGACAAACCATCTTTTTACGGTGGTACCTGTATCATGGTGGCTTCCTATAAAATAACAATAACCGCCGCTTTGGGTAGCCAGATTGATCTGGGCGGTGGCTCGGTAACCTATAAAAGCGGCGCGGGGCCCATCAAAACAAGCGCTTTTCCGTCTGATAATGTAGCCATTTTTTCCAATTACGGACTTTGTTCCAATGCCGTTGGCGCCAATGCACTGGGTACCGAGTTCAACGGAACTTTTGGATCGGGGAAAAATAAAAACCGGGGCGTCTCTGCAAATGTGCCTCCCAGTTATACCTATGCTCCATTTGCTGCAAACAGTCCCAACGATTATTATTATGGCGTTTCCAATAATACCAGTACCGCAGGTGCCGGCTACAGCATTGTAAACACCTGGCCAAAACCAGACCCCTCGCCTACATCGCATCGTGTCTTTTCCGTTTGGGATATTATTGGAGACCATACCGGTGCCGTGAGCCCCTCATTGGGCAATCCACCGGCCGATACCGTAAATAAAAGCACGGGCGGATACATGCTGGTGATCAACGCCAGTTACCGGATAGACTCCGCCTTTTATCAAACCATTACCGGTCTTTGTCCAAATACCTACTACGAATTTTCTGTGTGGATCAGGAATATCTGTTCCAAATGCGGCTGCGATTCCAACGGTAGGGGCGCTACCGGAGGCGCAGGGTATATTCCCACAGCGCCAGGCGATTCATCCGGGGTAAAACCCAATCTTACACTGGCCATAGACGGCATAGACTACTATACCACCGGCGACGTGGCCTACGACGGTCTGTGGATAAAAAAAGGGTTTACTTATTTAACCGGTCCCTTACAGACATCCCTAACCGCAATGATTCGCAACAACGCTCCCGGTGGCGGTGGCAACGACTGGGCCATTGATGATATAGCACTGGCAACCTGCACGCCCAACCTTAATTTGCAGCCCTCGCCCAATATTACCGTCTGCATTGGCAATCAGGTAGACATGTTCAGCGACATCAGTTCCTATTTTTCCAATTACATCTACTGGCAGTGGGAAAAAAGCACCGATAACGGGGTAACATGGGTTAATACGGGCATCAGTGGCGTGGGCGCACCGGTACAGGTGGCCGGGCAATGGCAATATACCGCTACCTATCCCTCGTTCCTGGGAGATATCTCCCTTAATCATTCCATGTTCCGTATAAAAGTGGCGTCAACGCCTGGTAACCTGAACGATGATGGCTGCTCATTTACCGCCAGTACCACTATACAAATTTTAACCAGCACCTGCACCGCTTTGCCCTCCAGCCAGCTTATTTTTTTTAAAGGCAGGGAGGTAAATCATATGGGACAGCTAAACTGGCTAACCAGCAAAGAAACCCCCGACCTGTATTTTGATATAGAAAGTAGTACAGACGCCATACATTTTCAGAAAACAGCCACCGTTCAGGCCACCGGTAAAGACGGCGCGGGGGATGCCTATGGATTCAGCTTTGCCAGCCCATTACCTTCCGGCCCAACTTATTATAGGCTTCGGCTCAATACCGCAACTGGTTTCAGCTATAGCCATATCATTACCTTATACGCGGGTGATATCCGCTTCGATGTAAAATCCTTGCTGAACCCTTTTGGAAATTATATTTCTTTTGATGCCATTGTTCCGGCCGACCAACAGGCAACCATCAGTGTATTCGATGGCTTTGGCAGGCTGGTAAAGCAAACCGAAGAACAACTGTACCGGGGATTGAACAAGGTGATGATTACAGACCTGGGCGGTCTAAGCAACGGCACCTATGTATTGCGGGTGCAGGCAGGCGGACAGGCAATCAATAAAAAGATCATCCGTATAAAAAATTAAGCTTGCTTACTCTCATGTCAATGGTAAAGACGATGAGTTGTTGATCAGTACCAGTAACTTGTCGGGTAATCAAATGCTTGCTGCAAGCAGCCCCGGCTACAAACGGCAGTATTGATTACTATTTTTCAGCTTACGGTACAGGCCCCGCTTCTCCAGGCGGGGCTTTATTTTTACGGAAGGACGAAAACGACGACTGCTTGCCCGCAGTAGGCATCTTTGCTATTTAATGAAACCCCATGAGAAAATTTACAACCGGGTCAATACAACAGCATTGATTTACAAAAATCCATTTGTCGGAATTAACAGGGCGGTTTAATACAAAAATCCCGGTTACCGTTAAGCAACCGGGATGGTTAAAATATAATTTACTACCGTGTTAATAGACTTTTGACCGGGTGATGTCAAGCACATCGGAGGGCGTTGTAAACGGTGTTTTCGCATAATCTATATACCTGATAAGCCCCACCCCTTTCTGAAACCATTGCTCAACGGCATAAGAATTAATAGAGATGCCGCCTACTTTGTACGCAGTAACCGTTTTCACTTTGATAACATTCTTAT